>JBKJHR010000063.1:0-6336 GCA_046598695.1 Kapaibacterium sp. (SeqCode) | reverse complement strand
AAAACCCGTATCCTACATATCATCCTTTCCGTGATCTTCCTTTATGGAGGAACGGTAGCGGCTGCGCCGATGATGCTTTGTCGGATGAATCAGACTAAAGAGGCAGTCCCGCATTGTTGTGAGAAGAAGCAGAAGGTTGCTACCACGAACCAGTGTGGGGACGAATCATCATCCTGCCCGATATGTGCCCATAAACTTTGCACGCAAGACCCTGCTCCCTCTAAGCTTGCAACAGAATCTACCCCACACGTTTCAATAATTCTTCTCTCAATTTTGCCTGCGCAACTCTATGCAGTTGTGAGCGGGTATTCTCATATCCTCACGTTCGATCACGAACTCAGTGATAGTAGTCCGCCTACCTATCTGGCGAACTGCACCTTCCGCATCTAAATCATATTTCTGATCAAACCACAGGTTCGGTGTGTGTAACACCGTCTTGGGCTATGCTATTTCCCGAATGGGATAATGCATCGCACAACTCATTACACAATTTTTAATAGATTTTTTAACTTTTTTTAAGGAATACGACAATGAGAAATAAAATAATGATGGCTGTCGCCGCTCTTATGCTTGGCGCAGCAGGTATTGTGTTTGCAACGCAGTCTTCATCTACAATGGCTGCTGATGCTTCTTGCTGTTGCAAGGATTGCGCATCATGCTGCGTCAACGGATGCGTTGATGGCTGCAAGGATTGCTCAAAGTGCTGCACAGGCGGCAAATGCGCCCCTGATAATTGCACGATGCCAGCAACGGCTTCTTGCTGCAAATAATACGTAAGTCTTTCGGTGCCCTTTTCTATGGAAAGGGCATCGATATTTCCCTAACCTATTCTTTTTAGTATCTTATGAAAAACTTTTTTACTTTTTGTTTCTTGTGCTTGTGTGTTGTAGGTGTTCGTGCGCAGACCGTTGCGCAGGATTGGACACGTACCGATTGCGATGGTACTAGCTACAATCTCTTCACCGATTGCGATAGTGGCAATGTTGTCATTATGGAATTTGTGATGATGAATTGCTCATCGTGCGTTACAGCGGCAAAAGGACTCCATCCTATTGTTACTGATTACGAAACCTCACATCCCGGTAAGGTGAAGATCTATTCTATCAGTTATAACAATACTACCACATGCACTTCAATGCAAAATTGGAAGAAAACAAGCGGCGCGACATGGCCCGTCTTTACCAATGGTGCATCTGATATTAGTTATTATGGTGGTTTCGGAATGCCGACTATCGTGATCGTCGGTGGAAAAGACAAAACGATCTATTTCCAGAAGATGGGGTATTCTACTTCTGATAATGCAACGATCCGCAAAAGCATTGATGATGCGATTGGCGGAACCGCATCTGTTAAAAATGTAAAACAAAGCACTTCACTTGTCAGTTTGTATCCGAACCCCGCAAGCAATTTATTGAGATTTACTCTCGGTAATGACCTTGTTGTAAGTTCGGTGAAAGTATTTTCGATGACAGGTGCTGAGGTTCTTTCTGCAAACCATCTGTCGTCAAATGAGCTGAACATTTCTTCACTCTCAAATGGAGTGTATTATGTATCACTTACGACCGCTGACGGAAGCATCCTCACACGTCAGTTCACCGTTACTCGTTAATATATCGAATGGATAGAAGAGACTTTTTGAAATCCCTCGGTGCAGGTGTTGCTCTCAGCACTTCCGGGGGATTTCTCCTTTCTGCATGTAAATCTACAACCGAACCAGCGAAGCCTGCCGTTCGTGGTCCGCAGGCAATGCGCATTCCGAATGTGATATTGGGAAGTGGTACGTTCAATGCCGCGCTTGGCAATGTCGAATTTTGGAGCGGCATCCCTACATCGAACATGATAACGGTCAACGGTGCATTCTTAGGACCGACGATCAAAGTACGCAAAGGAAATTCTCTTAATATCCGATTCAATAATAATCTTTCGCAAATGTCGAACATCCATTGGCATGGACTTACTGTCCCCGCTGAGATGGACGGACATCCGAAGGATGCGATCATGCCGGGAATGGGTTTTGATTACTCGTTCAAGATTCTTGATCGCGCTGGGACGTATTGGTATCATGCACATCCCGATATGATGACTGGCGAGCAGGCATATAAAGGGCTTGCGGGAGTAGTGATCGTTAACGATGATGCCGAGGATGCTCTCGGTCTCCCTGCCAGAGAGTTTGATGTGCCGCTTGTTCTCCAAGATAAACGGTTGAACATAAAGAATGAAGTGGTGTGGGATAAAACCCCAGACGATATTGCACCGGGATTTTTGGGTGATACGATCTTTGTCAATGGCACACCTGATTCCGTGCATAAGGTATCGAAGGGATTATATCGCTTTCGTTTAGTGAATGCTTCAAATGCCCGAATCTATAATATCGGTTTTGAAGATAAACGCACGATTCAACTTATTGCGAATGATGGTGGATTGCTTGAGAAGCCTATTGCAGTGACCTCAGTGAAGATCTCACCTGGTGAGCGTGCTGATATACTCGTTGATTTTTCCGGTGATGCAGATGGTGTTTCTCTCAAACTCAAGAGTCTCGAATTTGCCTACGTCTCCGATCATCAAAATTTAATGTACCCTCAAGGTGCGGAGTATGATGTACTTCGCTTTGATGTTGGCAGTGGTGTTGGAAATTCATATACGATACCATCTGCACTAGTGCCGCTTGAAAAGATCAATCTTTTTAATACTGTAAATACAAGGCAGTTCACTCTGACGATGGATCATACTCGCACGTATGGACAACATCAGATCAATGGATTAGTCTTCGAGATGGCAAGAGTTGATTATACAGCGAAGCTCGGCGACATTGAAGAATGGTATATTGAGAATCAAGGTTCTGCCGTTCACGGGATGCATATTCATGGTGTACAATTTCAGATCATTGAGCGATTAAGTGGCACACTTGCACCGACGGACATGGGTTGGAAAGATACGATAGTTATTGGTCCAAGCGAAACTGTACGGATTGCACTTCAATTTAATACCTACAAAGGTCTCTACCTCTTCCATTGCCATCTCCTCGAACATGAAGACGATGGGATGATGGTGAATGTTGAGGTGATATAACTGTGACTGCAATTTCTACGCATCAACCAACAGATTCAACGATCATACATATCAAAAATATGGTATGTGATCGGTGCATTCGTGTTGTTGGTGAGGAGATCGAAGGTCTTGGCTTTACCCCTCTTCATGTTGAGTTGGGTCAAGCGGAGATAGCAGGCACACTCACCGAGTCAGATGTTCTCTCTATTGAGGCTGCTCTCAAAAAGAATGGTTTTGAACTGCTTGAAAGCAAACGCGATAGAACAATTGAGCAGATAAAGCATGCCGTTATTGACATTGTCCGTCACCCGCACAGGATCAGAGAAAATTATTCTATTTTTTTATCACGCCTTACTGGCTTAGAATATCCCTATCTAAGCAGTCTGTTTTCGAAGTCAGAGCATATCACCATAGAAAAATTTATTATCCTCCAAAAGATCGAGTTCGTAAAGGAATTGATGGGGAATAATGAAGTGTCGCTCGCGGAGATCGCTCATGAAATGGGTTACAGCAGTGTATCACATCTTTCGCGTCAATTCAAGAAAACGACAGGTCTGACTCCCACAGACTTCAGAAACACCCATACAAAGCATAGAAGAACTATCGACAGTGTGTTAGTATCTTAAAATCATGCAACAGGTCAAGGTAACTGTGCAATAGCTACCTGAGTAAGATACCATATAAGAAAACAAACAACTACTCTTTTATGGTACATTCATACTCAGTTACAGGGATACATTGCGGCAATTGCGTGCAAAGAATAACAACGGCTTTACTCGGCATTCCAAACGTTGAATTGGTTGATCTCCAGCCTGAAAAAGATCGTGTGACGATCACAATGCGTGAACACATCGCCACGAGCGCACTCAACGATGGGCTGAAGAAGGTCGGTAATTACTCGCTTCAGAATGAAGTGAATTCCAATTCGATGACGCATCAGATCGCGAATCAAGAGGAAGAGAAATCGCTGCTAAAAGCATATTATCCTCTGCTCCTTGTTTTCGGCTTTATTCTCGGATTGGTTTTTATGAAGCAACTCGTAGCACCGACATTCAGCACAGTAGGGATGATGTCGGATTTCATGGGTGGCTTTTTTATTGCATTTTCATTCTTTAAGCTTCTTGATATTCCTGGCTTTGCGGCATCGTACTCATCGTATGATATTATTACGAAGAAATGGTTTGCATTCGGGTATATCTATCCGTTTATTGAACTTGCATTCGGTATCGGCTATCTCTTCTTTCCGATGTATAAGCCACTCTATCTCGTAACGCTCGTTGTAATGTCGGTAAGCATCATTGGTGTCCTACAATCCGTGATGAATAAGAGAAAGATCAAGTGTGCGTGCTTAGGAACAGTGTTTAATCTGCCAATGGGTACGATTACGATCATTGAAGACGGGCTTATGATAGCCATGTCTTTAGCAATGCTTTTTATTACAATGTAAATAGACAAACAGATCAAATGACGAACAACAATACAACTCACCTGCATATGGTGATAACCAAAACCGTACTGATTCTGCTCCTCATGGGAAGCGCTATGAATGGTTATGCGCACGGAGCAAAGCTCAAGATCAAGCAAGATGCCGTCTATGTCGTTAATGGTGGATCGGGATCGATCTCCATCATTGATGCTCAAACCGATAGCGTCGTTGCTACGATAGACCTTGCCGATGATGGTATTGATTGGCCGCATCATATTGCGCAATCAGCGGACGGATTGACACTTGCTGTCGGTGTGCCCGGAATGGATTTCAGCCATGGGCATAGTCATAGTGGCATGATGACTATGGAAGGGAAGATCGTTTTGATCAATTCCAAAACTGGAAAGATCAAGCAGATCATCACGACGCCTTCGATGGTGCATAATGCAAGTATTTCTGCTGATGGCTCTGAGATATGGACGGGATATATGTCGGAAAACAAGGTTGCGATCTATGATGCCGAGAATGGTAAACGAAAGGCATTGATCACCGTTGATGCTACACCAATGGATGTACAGTTTTCTACAAAAGGGAATGAAGTATATGTAGCCGCTCAAGGAGCAAATATGATCGATGTGATCGATGCAAAAACAAGAATCATCACGCGTCGCATCCCCGTTGGGAAAGGACCTATTGCTCCGTGGGTTGCCAATAACGGATTCGTATATGTGACGAGTGAAGAAGAACCATCTTTTACGGTCATTGATCAATCAACGAATATCGCCGCTCCCATCGTCGCACTCAAGAATCATCCGGGTTCAGCAACTGCGTATTTCGGCGATGCTAAGCATACAGCATGGGTGACCGATGAAGTGAATGGCTCTGTGCATCTTTTCGAGAATGGCGATCATGAAGTTGCTGAAATAGTGACCGGCGCGGGAGCACATGCTATCACGTTTAACGGCGACGGCACGAAAGTCTATGTCACTAACCAAACCGCAAACACCGTATCGGTTATTGATGCAAAGTCACGTAAGGTTATTAAGACAATATCAGTTGGATCAAAGCCCAACGGTATCCTTTTCAGAAAAGCGTTATAAGGTAGATGAAAAAATTTATTGCTCTTTCTATTTTGCTGCTCGGATCACCACTCTTCGGGCAGCAGCGTTCTTCGATCAACGCTTCGGCTATTCAGGCACCATCTGAGGCATTCGCTCCTGCTCCGCATGAAGATGCCTCCGACGATGATGAATTTCCTTCGGTGCAATCGGGTTCGGGCACGAGTTGGGTTCCGGCAAGTACACCGCTCTATATGTATTACTACCAATTGCGCGGTTCGCATTTGATGCTGCACGGTAACATCGCGCCAAGGTATACATCTCAGGGAGGCTTGCGTGGGAGTAATACTTTCAGTGCGCCGAACTGGTTCATGGCTATGTATGAGAATGAATTAGGCTTACATGACTTCATTGAGCCACGAGTGATGATAAGTCTCGATCGTTTGACAGAAGGTGGAGATGGCTACCCATTACTTTTGCAAACAGGAGAAACATGGCAAGGCAAACCCCTCATAGATAGGCAACATCCCCACGATCTTGTCTCCGAACTTGCCATTTCTTATGTTCATGAATTTTCCGATCTCGCAACAGGGAAGATCTATCTCGGATACCCAGGCGAACCGGCATTAGGACCAACGGCATTTATGCATCGCACATCGGCAATGTCAAACCCTGATGCGCCTATTAGTCATCATTGGCAAGATGCAACGCACATTACGTACGGCGTTGCGACGGGCGCTTTCATTTATAAGAACATGAAGCTCGAAGGTTCGGTCTTTAATGGAAGTGAGCCTGATGAGAATC
>JBKJHR010000003.1:0-4756 GCA_046598695.1 Kapaibacterium sp. (SeqCode) | reverse complement strand
GGCGAATGTGCCAACAGGGTGTTACTTCCATCCGCGTTGCCCACAGGCATTTGGTGATTGCAATTCAATTCATCCGACACTGACCGACATATCGTCAGGCCATACCGTCCGTTGCTTACTTTATCCCGAAAGCTATCCACATAGCACTCAGGCAAAAGCCGCGTAAGAGTTTGCCGGATTCGTCATGGCAAACCCAAGCAACTACAAAACATCTGAGCGAATCCTGACCATTTCAAATGCTGTCAGTTTTATTCGTGTGTTGCTTACGATCCCTGCAATTCTCTTCCTCTGGAGTGGGCAGAATTATCTCGCCGCCACGACATTCATTGTTGCCTATCTCACTGACCTCCTTGATGGGTATGTAGCTCGTAAGACGAATACTGTAAGCGAATGGGGGAAGGTCATTGACCCCATAGCCGATAAACTTTTTGTGAGCGTAATAATCATCGCGCTTCTTGTACGGGAGTTGGTGCCGCTGTGGTTTGTTGCTGTGATCTTAGGTCGCGATATCATTATTGTTCTTGGCGGAATCTACGCTGATAAGAAGCTTGGTGTGGTCTTGCCATCGAATTGGGCAGGGAAGATCACCGTACTCACGATAGCTCTTTCACTTTTTCTTGCTGTGCTCGGAGTTTCCCGTGATGTTTTGGTGTTCAATTGGGCAATCTCGACTGCACTTGCTGCTATTTCTCTCGTACTTTATGGCAAGAGGCTTTCAGAACTGCTACGCAGCACAACTCAATGACCATGTATTATGGGCTTCTTCGATAAATTCAAATTTTCACGTCTCAAAGAAGGTCTCGCAAAGACACAAGAAAACCTTGTGCGCAAGATCACGCGCATACTCAACCGTTCGCGCAAAATTGACGATGAGTTAATTGCTGAGATCGAAGAAACCTTACTTCTCGCTGATGTTGGTGTCATGACAACAGAGCAGATCATGAAGAACATCGTTGATACGATGGCGCGCATGAAATGGGAAGATGCCTCTGAGCTTCGAGATGAACTCCGCAAAGAAATAACAAAAGCTCTTACACATGATGGTGCATTTCTCGCCGCCGATGATCCGTTTGCACTTCCGAATGGGCATAAGCCCCATGTGGTGATGGTCGTTGGTGTTAATGGTGTTGGGAAGACGACGACGATCGGCAAGCTCGCCTATAATTTCCGCAATGCCGGACATAAAGTCGTTATTGGTGCGGCAGATACATTTCGCGCTGCTGCGAATTCACAGCTCGAAGTCTGGGCAGAACGTGCAGGTGTTGAGATCATCCAGCAACATCATGGAGCTGACCCATCCGCAGTTGCATACGATACACTTCAATCAGCGATTTCGAAAGGCAGTGACCTTGTGATGATCGATACTGCTGGGCGTTTGCATAATAAAGCACATCTCATGCTTGAGCTTGAGAAAATGACGCGAGTCATGCGCAAACTTATCCCCGATGCGCCGCATGAAATTCTCCTTGCCCTTGATGCAACAACAGGGCAGAACGCGCTTCAGCAGGCGAAAGAATTTACCAAAGTTGCCCCGATCACAGGGCTAATCCTCACAAAACTTGATGGCACTGCGAAAGGCGGAGTGATCATCGCGCTTGCGAATGAGATGAAAATCCCGGTGAAGTATATCGGAGTTGGCGAAAAGATCGACGATCTACAACCCTTCGATCCGAATGAATTTGCAAAAGCTCTTTTTGGTGATGATACATTCAAGGGCGAGGAATACACGGTAGAAGAAGAGGTGAGTGCATAAGATGTCGATCATTCATAAACTCTCACCCGCTTTAGCACAGAAGATCGCCGCAGGCGAGGTCGTTACGCGTCCTGAATCTGTGGTGAAAGAGCTCATCGAAAATGCACTTGATGCAAATCCTACGGTTCTTACCGTCGTCATCAAGCAGGCAGGCAGAGCACTGATACAAGTGATAGATGATGGTGATGGGATGACGCGAGAAGATGCAGAGCTTTGCGTTGAACGTCATGCCACGAGCAAACTCAATGCCTTTGATGACCTTGATACACTCCATACGTATGGCTTCAGAGGAGAAGCACTTGCTGCAATTGCATCTGTTTCGCAATTCGAGCTTCGTACCCGCCGCCGAACTGATGAACTTGGTACATTTATCAAGATAGAAGGAAGCATCAAGAGGGAAGTTCGTTCTGAAGCATGTGACGAAGGGACGGCTGTCTATGTCCGTAATCTCTTTTTCAATGTTCCTGCCAGAAGGAAATTCATGAAGAGCGAAGCAACGGAGTTCAAGCATATTGTTGATACCGTTAGCCGTGCCGCACTTGCAAACCTACATGTTCGCTTTGTCTTGGTAAGTGACCATGATATGGTCTTTGATCTTCCTGCCTATCGAACACTTCCTGAGCGAGTCGAACAGATATTTGGTGGCAAGCTTCGCGAGGCATTGCTTCCTGTTGAGAGCGTTACGCAGAAATTCCATTTGCATGGTTTTATCAGTGCTCCAAGTTTTGTAAAACGTGTCAGAACCGAGCAGTTGTTCTTTGTCAATAATCGCACGGTTCATTCATCGAAGGGTTTAGCATTCGCAGTGACGAATGCCTATGAGCATTTGGTGGAAAAGGGTGCTTTTCCATCGTGTTTTCTTTTTATAGATATTGACCCATCGCTTATCGATGTGAACGTTCATCCGCAGAAATTAGAAGTAAAGTTTGAGGATGAGAGAGCGATCATTGATGAGATTCGCAGAACACTTGCTTCGGTATTGCAAAAGGCGACAACACAATCTGCCTCTGAAGGAGCAATGGCGCCTGAAATGGTAATGCCGGCGAATATCAATCAAACCGATCGCGCGCGTTTGCGCTTTCCCGAATATGGCAAAGCAGAGGGCGGAGCACCGATCCCGTCATTTGAGAAGATCGCTGTTGGCAAGCCTCCAGTTCAAGGAAGCAACAGCCATACGATAGAGCGGATGTTTGGGAAATCGCCACAAGATCTATTTGGTAATACGTCCACTCGCCTGATTCCGAACGAGAAGTCTCTGAATGAATCAACAGGGGGAGAACCACTTCCTCAAAGTTCACAGGCAGAGCGAAGTGCACTTCGCTCGGAGGTGTTAGCTGAAAAACCGTTGCTTTGGCAACTCCATAACAAATATATTTTCTGCCAGATCAAGTCGGGACTGATGATCGTAGATCAGCATGTCGCACACGAGCGTATCTTATACGAAAAGATTCTTGCCTCGCTTGAGAATGGTAACCCACAATCGCAAGAACTACTTTTTCCACAAGCGGTTGAGTTGCTTGCAAAGGAAGTGGCGACGATCAGGGAATTACACGATCAGCTCGAACGTCTCGGCTTCCATCTTCGCTTCTTTGGTGGTACTTCCGTCGTTATTGATGCTGTACCTGCTGATGTGAAGAGCGGGAGTGAGGAATCGATCCTTCGCGAAATGTTGGAGTCGTTTGAAGAGTATGATCGTCTCGGCACGTTCAGCCAGCGCGAAGCATTAGCTGCAGGATTCTCATGCAGAGCTGCGATAAAATCCGGTGATAAACTTGGCCAACAGGAAATGCACGCTTTGATCGAGCAGTTATTCCAAACGAGAATGCCCTACGTTTGCCCTCATGGCAGACCTATCGTTATCAAGCTCACCACCGATGAGTTGGACAGAAGATTTGGAAGAACACCGGTGACGCAAAGCATGAATTGATCAGTTGCTTCGTTCTTGCAACCTTTCCAATCTCGCCTTCTCATTTGCTCTCAACCACTGATCTTTTGAAAGAAGATCATATGCCTTTTTGAAGTATTCTTTAGACTCATTCTCCTTCTGCATTTCAAGGAGACACTCTGCGATCTCCTCAAAGACATAGCCATCGGGAGCCGACTTTGCATCTATGATCTCTTTCTCGATCTCACGTTGAATGCGAAGCGACTCATCTAATTTCTTCAATGCGCGTAGAGTCTTCCCAACGGAGTAACGTGCGATACGTGACTCACCTTCGCGTTTTCGGTTGGTACGATATATGACATCGCGTTCGAATAATGACAAGGCTTTTTCGTACTCGCCCATATCGTAGTATGTCCAGCCTGTATTATTGTAGAGAGGTCCAAGCCAACCTTTTGCGCGTTCATCTGATGATGCTTCAGCCGCTTTCATTGCCTTCTCATTCCACTCTAATGCTTTCTTCGGTTCATCGGCAATGCCCAACATGTGCAGCGCGTCAATCGCATAATAGTCATTCTTCGCTTGCTCAGCGCATTTCACTGCTTGAAGAAATTGCTCGATCGCCTTCGGTTTATCGCCTGATGAATTATACGTCCTGCCGCGCTCAAGGAGAGAGCGAGTCTTTACGAGATCATTCGGGTATGTTGAGAGATATTGGTCAACCGAGTCGAGGGTTTTATGAGCTTGCTCGAACATCATTCTGAGCGAGAATGTACGGGCGATCTGTGTCATCACTTCGAAGTAGTAATCCGGCTCATTTGCCTTGTCAATCGTTGATGCTAACTCGCGGAATTTCGCTTCGCTTACCTCTGGGTCGCCCCAATTCCAGAGCGTGTCAATAGGTCTGTGAGCCATAAAAGTTGTAGAATAAAAGAGACTGATAATGAAGATACACAGGTTCATTCGATGGAAAGTACGGTCGACTTTGTTTTTTGAAATGTAGCTTTCAATGCAAAAATAACGGAAATGGGTTACGGATGCCGTATTTTTGCAATTCTAAAGAAATGAGTATGATACATCAATTTGACGTTGTTATAGTGGGTGCTGGTGGCGCGGGTCTT
>JBKJHR010000267.1:0-5712 GCA_046598695.1 Kapaibacterium sp. (SeqCode) | reverse complement strand
AATAGAATGGACTCCGTCAGGCAGGTCGCTTACAGTCGTTGCAATGATGGAGTTATCACTTGCGATGATCGCCGTGCTTGTTTCAATAGCATTATCAACAATAAAGATATTGCCGCCCAGTTTATTCTGCGCAAGAGGTTGCGATGTATGTAGAATGATGTTGTTGCCAACGGATGAAGCGAATGTAATGCGCGGCATCGGATGTACGAATGCTTCAACACCAAAAGCAGGCAGGCTTTCACGTAGAGGTTTCATCTCGTCAACGGTTACAATAGAATAGGCAAACGAGTCGCCGTTTGCGACTGTGGTATCGCTATAGATCGTTCGTGTTGTTGAATCTATCACATTGTATTGCGAGTTCGGAGTATTATCTGCGCGAAGAATAAGATAGCGTAATGCACCTTTCACGCCTCCCCAAGTTAAGTCAACGCGGTTGGTATCACGCGGCAATACTTCAAGTCCGCCGGGTGTGGGCGGGCGATCAGTAAATTCATTATCGCGCTCGAAAAAGTAGATCGAATCAGCTCCGTTGACAGCAAATTCACGTTTGCCATTGCGATCAAAATCAAATGCAAGTCCTGTCCTCGGTCCAATAGCGATAGGGAAGTGCCATATAGGCTTCATTTCTTTCTCATTTTTATCAAATGAAAAGAGATAGAAATTTGGGAAGAAAGAAAGCGCAAGTTCGTCGTAACCATTACCAGTTACATTTGGCATTGCACTCATAGAGGAGCGAAACGGCTTATCACTCCGTGCGTTTGCAAAATGCTCTGTCATGCCCTCCGTAAAAGACCCATCCCCTTTTCCATAGAGCACTTTTACTGTCCAATACGGAAAATCATTTTCGCGTTGGGCATTTTCATCGTATGATGTATGAAATGCAAAAGCAATATCGGCGTTTCCATCACCATTGAAATCACCCGTCGTGATCTGGTTTCCTTCAGTGTAGCCGATATTTTCATTTTTATAGACAAGTCTTGCGTGGTTCGCTGCACTTGCATCATATTTATAGACAAGCAGATCGGCATCATCATCAATGAGTACTGCCTCTTTCTTTCCATCACCATCAACATTGGCAAAGCGTACATCGGGTTTGCTGTAACGATTGTCTAAGTATTCAGGAGAGGGGGAAGTTGGGTTATCAAGCGTAGCAATAACATCAAATGAATTTCCGTTGCGTTTGCGAAATTGTAGGACATCAGCAATACGTCCGTTGATCTTTGCAGTGTCTTTCGTTACGACTTCATCTTTTCCATCACCATCAAGATCAGCAAGTCCCATCATATAGAACGTGCCTTTGATGGTATCTTGCGCTAATATATCGCCGAGCAATGTATGCGTAGCATTCTGCTTGTAGAGAATGTAATTCGTACCTCCTTGCAATAGAAATTCTGGTTTGCTATCACCTGCCGTATTACCGATAGATCGTGGCACCCACGAACGAGAAAGTGAATCAACCTTTACAAAACGCGAACCCGTAAATGCATACTCGGCAATAGGACCAAAATCCGATGACGGCGGAAATACGCTCATCACAACATGATCGTTATTTGCGGTCGTAATTGCGGTATCAAGTACAAATCCGAGAGGAAGTGAATAGCTCTTCCGTGTAAAGCCTTGCTCGCTCACTGCTTCATTAGGTATCGCACCGATAAAAGACACAGAAATCGAATCTCCAACAGCATTGCGAACTACTAACTGCATATTGAGCGGCACTCCGCTAGGTGCATCACTCGTTGTCAGAAGAATCGCGTGTCCTCTGGAGAGTTTATCATCTTGCTTTGCAAAGACAGCAATGCTTCCGGCTGTTCGATAATACAGCGTTGATGTGGTGAGGGTATCAGCAAGAACTTGCACAAGAAGACCTCGTTTTTCATTGATAAATATTGTGTCAATAGAATACGAAAGTATCTTCGGCGGCAGATTCTTTATTTCAATGGTCATTCGCTCTTCTGTCGAACGATCATCACTTGAGCTAACAGCAAGGCGAAGCGTGTATGTACCTGTTGCGAGACCTTTCGTATCCCACTCACCAAGCAAAGCGTTTGCAACTTGTCCGGTGCTTTTAATTATTGGTGTCCACAGGCTTTCATCATTGGAGTTGGCATCAGGGTTCAGTCCGTATGCAAATGAAAGCGAATAGCCAGTAAAGAGGGAAGAGAGAGCCGAGCCTTTGATGCGAATGGTATCGCCAGGATGAAATCCATCGTTGGTATTTGGCGAGGTTATCTTAATTGATGCACTTCCGATATAACTCACAGCGGTAAGTGCATCTACTCTGCCATTTGCGTTCTGGTGATCGTAACCTTTTGGTGCAATATCGAACGCTGTAGATTCGAGGATAGAGCGAAGTTCTCGCGGAGAGAGAGCTGGGTTTTTTGAAAGTACAAGTGCTGCAACAGCCGCCGCCGCTGGCGCGCTGAAGCTTGTCCCATTGATCGTTTGATAGGAATTGTTAAGGTCGGTTGTGACAATGTTTCCACCCGGCGCCACGAGATCCATTCCTTCGCCATGCGTTGTGAAGCTGTATAGGACATCAGGTTTTGGCTCATTCGATGTTGCGCCAACAGAAACGCATTCATCAAAATCAGATGGATAATGCCTGCGGTCGCCACCGCTATTTCCGCTTGATGCAAAAACGAGCGTACCCGTGCTTTCGGCATAGCGAATCGCATCGCGGAGCAGGAGTGATTCAGTAATTTCGCCGAAAGAGAGATTCAAAATGCGTACATGATTATCAGCCGCGTAAATAATTGCTGAAGCAATGTCATCATCTTCGGCATTGCCTGTCGCATCAAATGCACGAAGCCCGACGAGCCTGCATCCGGGAGCAATACCAGCGATCCCTATATGATTATTCTCTTTGGCTGCTATCACTCCTGCAACGGCTGTGCCATGACCAAATTCATCCTGCGGAATAGGGTCACGAGTAGAAGCATCTCCAAAATTAGTGACTTCCTGATCTACAAAGTCGTAGCCGATCACATCGTCAATATATCCGTTTCCGTCTTCATCTATCCCGTCAAGATCGCCAAAAACAAGATTGCTGTGTGCATCTTTCCGTTTGACCGACGAACTCCAAGCGTCAAAGAGTCCGTTGTGATTGATGTCTTCAGGGGGATTGATCGCAAATTGTCCAACTAGATCAGAGTGAAGCCAATCTACTCCGGTATCAACAAATCCTATTGTAATGGACGAATCACCCTTCGTTGTTTGCCATGCCTCGGCGACGTGCATATTTGTATGCGACCATTGCTCGCCATAAAGCGAGTCATTGGGTTTTTGAATACCATCAATATGTGTGATGTAATTTGGCTCGGCATATTCTATTTCCACACTTTTTTGTAGTTGGGTAATTGCCGCCTCAATTGAGATAGTTTTCTTTATTGGCAAAAGGATAATTCGGTCAAGTCCAATATCTTTGCCGATGGTTTGTACTTGCTGCTTCGAAGATCGCTTACTTAATCGTTCTGCGGAAAATACGTCTCGCGCTGAGATAGAAGCAAGTGCTTTTTGTAGGTCCGCAGATGGGGTGTTAAGTGAACTTGTGGATTTAAACTTGACAATGATCGTCTGAGAAAAAACACACTTTGGTAACACCAATAGACTCAGCGTAAAGACGCAGAGAATGATGCAAAGCGATACTTTCTTCTTTGTTGGCATATCACGAGAGTAAACGACGATGGGTGATGCGTCGTTCAATTATGGCAAGGGCAAAAAGCTATCACTTATGCTAATGCCAATGCATCTTCCAAGAGTTGTTTGCGATAGAGGTCGTGGTACCAGCCGCGATGGTTAAGGAGTTCTTCATGTGTCCCACGTTCTTTGATCGTACCTTCATCCAATACGATGATCTCATCAGCATCTTTTACTGTCGAGACGCGGTGACTGATAATAATGCTCGTTCTGCCTTTCATTACCGTACGAAGATTTGCAAGGATCCTTTCTTCGGTCGAAGTATCAACAGCTGACATGGAATCATCCAAGATCAGGATCTTCGGATTGCGTGCTATTGCGCGGGCAAGGGAAGTGCGCTGTTTTTGTCCACCAGAGAGGGTAATGCCGCGTTCGCCAACGATCGTCTCGAACTTCATCGGGAAATCAGCAATATCGTTATGGATATGCGCCGAGCTTGCGGCTTCGATAATATACGATTGCTCTACTTGATCAATGCCATAGGAGATATTCTCGCCAAGTGATTCGGAGAAAAGGAATGACTCTTGCGTCACCATACCTACACTTCCGCGAAGTTGTGCAAGAGGTAATTTCTTGATGTCATGCCCATCAACATAGATCGCGCCACTTGTTACATCATAGAGACGTGGGATCAGGTCAATAAGCGTCGTTTTTCCAACACCCGTTTTGCCAACGATAGCAAGGGTCTTACCACGAGGAACATGAAGTGATACGTCTTTTAGTACAAAAGGCAGATCATCGCGATACTTAAATGATACGTTGCGGAATTCTATTTCTCCCTGAATTTCCTTCGGCACATTCTCTGTGTCAACGGATTCTTGAATATCCGATTTCATATCAAAGATCGTATTGAGGCGCGTCATGGATGATGCGCTTCGTTGGATCATATTCGTGACCCATCCGAGAGCGATAAATGGCCACGTAAGCATTCCGAGATAGATCACGAATTGCGTAATATCACCGAGAGACATCGTGCCATCAATGATCTTTGGTGCCGCCAGGATAAGCAGAATAATAACCGAAAGCCCGACAAAGCCAAAAATGATCGGCATCATTAAGCCCTGTACTTTCACGAGCTTCATGTTCTTCTTGTAATAATCATCGCTGAGCGTATCGAAGATCGTCTCTTCGTATTTCTCACGGACGTATGCCTTGACGACCTTCATGCCTGAGATAGACTCCGTCGAACGAGCAGTAAGCGTCCCGTAATGCTTCTGCACATCATCAGCTAACGGGGCAACTCTTTTACCTACGAAATACACTCCGAGCGACATCAGAGGAAGCGGCGCAAGAACGGCAAGTGTGATAAGAGGGGAGATCGTCATCATAAATACCATCGCAAAGACGAACGTTGTGATCGTATTGGCGGAATACATAACGGCAGGTCCCAGAAAATTCCTAACCGCATTCATATCATTTGACGCATACGCCATGACCTCGCCGGGTGGCGTATTCTGGAAGAAACGCATCGAAAGCCCTTGGATATGACCGAGAAAATCATTTCGGAGATCGTATTCGATCTCACGGCTCGCTACAATAATGTTTTGGCGCACAAGATAGAATAGATATCCGCTAAAAGCCGCTAAGCCGACGATAAAGAGCGAATCTATCAAGAGGGAATTTGAGGTCGCAGTGCCATGCTGGAGCGAAGAAATTGCCCTGCCGACATAATGTGGGGCAATTGCCTCAGCCAAGCCGGATATAACCACGAAAAAAAGCCCCCAAAGATATTTGCCTTTGTGCTTCTTAAAATACGGTAAAAGCCGAAAAAGTGATTTCATTCAGTAGATACTGGTAACATCATCAAAAAACCGACGTAGCGCAAACAGAAACTACGGATAAATCGTCCGAGAGTAACAGTTTGTATTTTCGTGAATCTTAACATCGTCTGTGTCGGTTTTGTGTGTGAAATTCTTAACTGGATGACGAATACAAAAACTTTCCCCATTCTCATACTCCTTGCGCTTTTAGCGCTTACAGGGGTGAGCTTCGCTCAGGATACTGGCGGGTCGCAAG
>JBKJHR010000208.1:0-8365 GCA_046598695.1 Kapaibacterium sp. (SeqCode) | reverse complement strand
CTTTTGATCGCTGACGATCGTTGCTGTTGCCGTCATGCCCGGAAGAAGCTTCAGTTCTGGGTTTTCTGTAGAGACGATGACAGTGTATGTCACAACGTTTTGTATCGTTGTCGGGTTGATTCTCACCATTGAGACAGTCCCTTTGAATTTCTGACCGGGAAAGGCATCAACAACGTAACGTACTTCCTGATCTTTTTTCACCTGACCAACATCAGCTTCGTCAACACTTGCTTGAAGCTCCATCTTTGTAAGATCTTCAGCAATCGTGAAAAGCACTGGGGCATTGAGGCTAGCGGCGACCGTCTGCCCGACATCTACATTCCGCGATACCACAGTCCCATTGATAGGGGCGCGAATAATCGTATAGCCAAGATTTACTTTTACCTGTGCCAATGCGGCTTGTAGTTGCTTTACCGTTGCGGCAGAAGTCCGCACTTTTGTTTGTGCTGCATCATTATCCTGTCTGGCAAGAAGATCTTTCTTGAAGAGCTCGTCAGAACGAGCAGCATCACGCTTTGTATTCTCAAGATCGGCAACAGCCTTCTCATAGTTCGCCTCGGCCTGTTGAACAGCTGCTTCGTAGAAGGTTGGGTCGATCACGGCAACGATCTGGCCCTTGGTAACATGGCTGTTGTAATCTGCACGGAGTTCTCTGATGGTGCCGGATACTTGGCTACCCACCTGCACGGTCTTAGTGGCTTGTAGAGTGCCTGTGGAAGTAATAGACTTCACAATGTCGCCTTTATCTATTGTACCATAACGTATTATGGGCTTCACTTCAGGCTGTACTTGAAGAAAGAAGTACCAGTATGCTGCACCTGCAATGAGAAGAAATATCAGAAGATAAATCCATTTACGAATCTTTTTCTTACGCTTTATTGGGCTTGGAGCCAGAGGAGCTTGTTGTTGCATACCTTGCTTAACGATGTCTGTAACGAGTTGGTTTTACTTGCAGATGCCTTTTTCTGTTTCATGAAGAAAAGAATTTGTGACGTCCGTTAGTCATTTGATAAAAACGTACAAACAAAGAAGTATGTCATTCCTTAGATAATCATAAAACCTCTTATTTACGCTGCGTGTTATGTTGCCCCTATAATGTGTCGTGTTTTGTTCATTTTACTCTAACTTTAACGATGAGACTTGGTTACCACGTTTGCTTCTTAGTGTTTTTTATCGCTCTTCTTTTTTCGACATCGCTCCTTGCCCAACCCAATTGGCAATGGAATTTCCCGAAGCCGCAGGGCAATAGCCTATTTGGTCTTGTTCTCAAAGTTGATAATCTGGGTGTAGCATTTGGCGATCTTGGGACAGTGCTCCGCCGTCAAAATGGAAGCTTCAGTGCACCAAATTATATCTCTACACTTCCGCTTCGTGCCGGTTCAACCTATATTGATACTATGTGGGTTGTTGGTGATTCCGGTTTGATCTTCAAGTCGGTTAATAATGGTTCGGCATGGGTAAGCCAAGCATATTCGGGTATCAGCAAAGCAAATTTTTATGGGACTGCTGCATGGACGAAAGACAATGTCTGGGTTGTTGGTGATTCCGGTTTTATTTTGTACTCAACAAACGGTGGTACTTCTTTTGCTAAACAGTCAAATTCCTCCAAGATACGTTTGAGAGATATTGCATGGGCAAAGCAGACAGCCTATGCTGTTGGTGATTCAGGTGTTTTACTTCGTGGTAATTTTTATGGGGGACAAGGCTGGGCAAAGTTTGCAACACCCAAAAAGCTGACATTCCGAGCACTGGCGATGGATACATTTAATGTCTTTGCCGTTGGTGATTCAGGGTATCTCCTACGACATGATTTTATTGAGCAATCAACAGTTCGAGATACCGTCCTTGACCCTTCAATCAATCTCTACGATGTTGCTTACTACGAAAACTATGTGATTGCTGTTGGATCTAAAGGAGTTATCAAACGATCTGTTGATACGGGTGCAACCTGGACTACACCAACTACAAATGCAATTGAAGCTTTTTATCATGTAGAACTTGCATCGGATTTTGCAACATCAGGAGTAGTCTGGGCAGTTGGGGAGAATGGGATATTTATGCGCTCGGCAAATTTCGGGCAAACTTGGACGAGACTCGATACTGGGAATAGAGGTACTGTTTATGCCGGAGGAATTTCACCGAATGGGACACTCTATGCAACGAGTGGCGCGGGATTTGCCTATCGCTCTACAAATGCAGGGACGAGCTGGAAGAAGGATTCGATCCAGATCAATGGTGTCCGTATCACTGACATTGCATTTGATGAGAATGGATTTGGGCTGGCTGCGACTTATGACAATAAAGTATTAAAGACTCTTGATTCGGGGAAAAAATGGACAAGCATTACGCTGGGCAATGCGGGGTTGCAATTTTTGGGCGTCGCAGTCAAAGATAGTATTGGTATTGCCTGCGGAACTGGTGGCGCAGTTTATCGCACAAAAAATAAAGGTAATAATTGGACGAATCCGACAAGCAATACAACGAAGAATCTTTATGATGTAGATATGTGGGGAACAAGTGCAATTGCTGTCGGTGAATCAGGTGGGTCTATCTATTCGAACGATCAAGGTTCAACGTGGACGAGTGTTAATAGTGGGACGGTGGCAAGAATGCTGAAGGTCGGCTTCATGGCAGGCAGTGAGAAGGCTGTTGCGATTGGACAATCAGGCACTGTCCTTCACACGTCAAATCGTGGTTCTACGTGGGTTAAAGATTCTACCGGAGCGCCAAACCACTTGAACGATGTGAGATTTCATGATGATAAAAATGGGATCATCGTTGGTGATAACGGAACAGTTCTTCGAACCACCAACGGTGGTGTGAAATGGAGCATAGATACAAGCCATACACGGTTTGACTTAAAAGGTGCTATTATCACTAGTAGTACTGAGGCTTACCTTGTCGGAAGTAATACAACAGTTCTTTATACATCGAACTCGGCATTGCCCGTCGAGCTTCTCTCACTCTCAGCATCTCGTACGAGTGAGAATGCTGTTGCTGTGCGTTGGAGCGTTGCAAGCGAAAGTAATAATATGGGATATGCAATTGATAGACTCAGCGACGACTCATGGAAAGAAATTGGATTTGAGAAAGGCGAGGGGACAATGGCTCTTCGCAAATCATATACGTATCACGATGAAGCTGCTCCCTCATCACTTCTGCATTACCGTCTTCGTCAGATCGACCTTGATGGAGCCGAGCATACTTTGGGCACGCTTACTGTCGCTCCGTTTGGAAGTGTTGAGTCTCTTGAAATGTCAATCACACCGATACCTTCACATACTACGTCTTCGATCTCGTTCTCGCTTCCGAATGCTACGACAGTATCAATAACATTTTACGATATGACAGGAAGGACAGTGATGCAGATCGCACCAAGTGAGTATATGAGTGGCTCCTATTCCTTGCCACTTGATGTCACTGGTATAGTAAATGGTGAATATATGGTTGAATTGCGAGCAGGTGCATCACGTATCACGAAGAAGATCATTATCACTCACTAACTAAATGAAGTCACGACGTTTCGGGATCATCGGCAACACTCAAAAGCCGGAAGCGCGGGCTGCCGCCGAAACGCTTGTGCGGTTACTGACGGAGTATGGAGCGGAAACGTGCTCGGTCTCGTCGGATTTTGAAATTGAAAGCAAGATCGTCACGCAAAAAAGCTCTCAGTTAGAGATCGCTGCGGCAAGCGATACTATCTTTTCTTTGGGCGGTGATGGTACGATGCTTTCTTCGGCGCGTGCAATTATCACTGCAAACCCGAACGCCGAATTGATCGGTGTCAACCTCGGTAAACTTGGCTTCTTGGCAGAAAATCCTCCGAGCGAACTCACAGAGATCGTTACTGAGTTGCAAGAAGGAAAACTTGTAAAGGAAATGCGGTCATTGCTACGAGCAACGGTCTGGAGTGAATCGGATATGGAGTTGGGTACAACGATTCGTCGTAATTCTCTCGAACCGCAGAAAGAAGGAGTATCCGTCGGTTCAACCCAGCTTGTTGCTTTGAACGAAATTGTGGTTGATAATTATGGCTCTACACGTATGCTCACCTTCGAGATATTTGTGCAGGGAAGTTTGATGGGGACAATTCGTGCTGATGGGCTGATCGTTGCTACGCCAACTGGTTCGACAGGATATGCAGTTAGTGCCGGTGGACCGATCGTTGAGCCTTCAAGCCCCGTACATATTATAACTCCAATAGCACCTCATTCATTGACAGTCCGCCCTCTTATTGTACCCGATCACTACGAGATCATGTTGCGCGTGAGTTCTGTTGCTGCGACTCCTGCGCTTGTCGTTGTTGACGGGCAAGAAGAAGTCATATCGGAATCTCCAGCAGTGGTAACGCTATCACACCACCCTCAACAATTACACTTGCTACGTCGCAAGAACCATAGTTATTTCGATCTGCTTCGCACGAAGCTCTTATGGAGTGCAGATGCCCGTGAACCGGGAAGAGGGAGATGGTGAATAAATACATGTGTATTTGCTTTTACAGTCCGACGATCTGAAGATAAAGTAAGATCACAGGGCAAACGAACATAAGTGAATCTAAGCGATCAATGACTCCACCGTGTCCTGGAATGAGGTTAGATGAGTCCTTCACCCCTGCATCGCGCTTTAAGATGGATTTGGAGAGATCACCAATTTGTCCAATTGATCCTGCGATGATGCCGAAGACGATAAAATGAATCTGTGGAATGACGCTTAGTTTGTAGAAGATGCTTGGGGCTGCTATCCAGACGGCCACGCATATAATAAATCCGGCGATTGAGCCCTCCCATGTCTTTCCCGGGCTTGCTCGTTCAAGAAGTTTGTGTTTGCCGAATGCACGCCCTGCGAAATATGCAGCACTATCACAGAGCCAAATTGAAGCAAGGAGCACAACTAAGAATAATCCGGGATTGAATGATTCAAACGAATCTCCCGTCGCATATCTTATAGAAAAATACTCGTAGATACCATAAATACTTCCAATACACACTCCGCAATACATTGCACCGAAGAATGTAGAAGCAGAGTTTTCGATCGGATTGACAAATCCTCTGAATAGCTCAGTTACAAGTATTGCGAGAATGCCAACGATCACAACAACAGTAAGCGGTTCGAAATTTGGCGAGATGATTGAGATGTTAATGTTATGCAGAAGAGATTCGAGGCGTATTTTCCCGAAGGTCATAGCAACAAGTACGGAGAGCGTTACCCCGAGAATAATATGTGGCATATAGCCTTTTGCTTTTGCGAAACCAAAGTATTCGTGCGCTCCGATACCAGCAAGAAGGATCACAAGTCCGAAAAATGCAACGGGTTTTGAGAGCACGATGAATAGGACAAGGGGGATGCCAATAATGGCGACGAGAATGCGTTGCGTGAGATTACTCATTTGTGCGGTAAAGTATTTGATGACGATCTTCCAACGATCGTATGAAAAAAGTAGATCAAGACTGCTAGCAGTGCGCCCGAAATTGCAACCATCATAAGTGCTGTTTCTATTGGCAATTCACTTGAGCCTACGAGACTATTTTTTGCACTCGGATCTCCATGAAGTAAATAGAGCGCGACTACGATCAAGCCATTATTGAACAAGTGTGCGAACATACTGATTCGAAGATCACGAGTTCTATATACCATCCATCCGAACATTGCGCCCAATATTGCAAGTGCAGGGAGATTAAATGGGCTGAGGTGTATCGCTCCGAAAGCAAGTGATGTGATAAGAATTGCGACGAACGGTCGGCTCCCATTCTTCCCGCTTTTCTCTATATTTGTTTGAATGAAACCACGAAAAAGCGTTTCTTCGCATATTGCAGGGATGAGGGCAATACAAATCAGTGAGACAAGAAGGGCATTGGGCGTATGAGCTTCGGTCACGAGTTTCATCGTTTCATCCATCATATCTTGGAATCCTCGAAGAGATGAATAGAGATCGGGGAAGAGGCTTAGGAATGAAGTCCATAAAGATGCAATCCCCGAACCAAAGACTTGAGCGTCAAAGGTAAGCAGAGCCGCAATTATAAAAAGAATGGGGGAGGATCGGAATTGCGTTGTGTGAAGTTGGATGTCTGACCATACATCTTTCTGCATTGCACGCAGAATGAGAATCGGGACGGTTAGCATAATAGCGAGTTGACTCAGGGAATTCAAGAGAAGTAGCCCCGTTGGGTCAGCATTCTTGATGTCCGTACCATAAAGAGCAATAACCAAGACACCGCCAACGAGATTAAACGCCACAACGATTCCGGCGATGATCGCCAGACTGACCCAGATGCCAAAATATCCGTTGCGCATGAAGTTTAGAGTACAAATATGCTACATTTTTCCGATACAAACTTGTTAACGGGAATAACTGTTTATTGAGACTTCGTTTTCAGGGCAGTCCTTTTTGCACTATAAAAGGGTGTATTCATAGCAATCATTGGATGAGTTTGATGATTGTAGAGACTGCTTATGATGTGTTCATCTTTACTATAAAGAACCCTTGAAGACTCTCAGATTATTTATACTCGCTCTTTTGGCTACGCTTGCTATGCCAGCCTTCAATGGGCAGCTATGTGCACAGATGTCGGCGTATGACTCCTACAAAATGGGAATGCAGAATCGCCTCGGAGTTGCCGATACAACGACAGAGAAGCTCCTTGCTCAACGCCAGGCAATTCGAGCTGGTTATGATGTGCAGGCACTTGAAGGGCCAGTCAATACTGCAACGTACAAACTCGGTCCTGGTGATGGAATATATTTGAATGTGAATGCTGCACATTCCCTTGATCTCGATCTAACCGTTACACCGGAAGGTCGCCTTATCATCCCAAGCACGGGGCTGGTTAGTGTTGCTGGACTCACAATACCTGAGACGGAAAAAAAGATCAACACTCTCCTTGAAAAAAATTATAAGAATCCAAATGCCTCCATATCACTCCGAAAATTACGTGGCCTTAAAATCAGTGTTCTTGGTGACGTTCTGACTCCTGGTACGCAAACAGCTACAGCACTCTCCCGTGTGAGTGAGTTAGTTGATAAAGCTGGTGGGTTTATTGGCAAGTCTTCTCTCAGGAACATAGAAGTACGAGATCAATTGGGCAATGTACGTGCGCACGCTGACATGGTTCGGTATCTTATCGCCGGAGATCTGGCAAGCAATCCGCTCGTCGAAGGAGGGGATGTGATAGTTGTCCCAAGGATGCACCGCTCTGTTATGATCGGCGGCAGTGTGGGTGACCCAGGACCAAAAGAATTTGCCGAAGGGGATAAACTTTCTACACTTATTAAAATTTCTCGCGGAGCGAATGCCGATGCAAGACTCGATTCCGTAGAAATTGCCCGCTTCGCAAATGATAACCCTTCAAACGCAGAGAGATTTTACGTTAGTTTTCTTGCAGGAGAAGATCCGGAGATCCATGATGGTGATGTCATCTCTATTCGCGGAAATTCTCAATATCATATCCCGCGTATTGTTGCTGTTGGCGGTGAAGTTCGAAATCCTGGCAAATACTCTGTAGAAGTAGGAACAACAAGATTGCTTGATGTGCTGAGCCGCTCTGGTGGTATTCTTTCTAGTGGCTCCCTTGAGGAGGCTGTCGTTTTGCGTCGCGCGGGTGTGGGCTCATGGGAGAGTGATCCTGAATATATCATGCTTCAACAAATGTCAGGCTCTGATCCGAAACGTTTGACGGACGATCAATACAATTATTACTTGGCAAGAACCCGTCAATTGGGAAGATCAGTGATGGTTGTTAATTTTAAGTCTTTGATAGAGAAAAATGATATGTCGCAGAATATCCTTCTCCGCGATGATGATTCTGTATGGGTTCCACGAGCAAGGGGTTTTGTGAGTGTTATCGGAAGTGTTAATAACCAGGGTAATATTGCCTTTGTCCCAGGAATGAAATACCGCCAGTATATTGCTCAAGCGGGAGGTTTTACTTCAAGTGCTGATAAAGGAGAAATACGAGTTATAAACTCAAAGACAAGTTCGTACATCGATCCGTCAGATGACTATGATATTGGTCCGGGAGATACAATTGTCATTCCTGCAGAACGACCTACGTTTTGGGAGGATTTCGGGAAATTCACTGCGATAACGGCACAGGTTGTAACGATCTTTGCCGGAATTTTCCTTTTGACAAAGAAGTAATTTATCCGCAAAAAATACTATGCGGACGCTCATCATCAATTCCATGTTTTTCAACTCAGCATATCGCCGCTGTGCGGATGAACTGGGTTCAATAGCTGATATTGATCTGACGATGTTGACTGTTGATGGTTGGCAAATGAATGGCAATGAGTATTCGTGCAACCCTCTTCACGCGGAAAGTCCGTACCGAGCAGTTATCGGAAATGCAGCATGGAAGGGTAAGGAGAATCG
>JBKJHR010000193.1:0-6247 GCA_046598695.1 Kapaibacterium sp. (SeqCode) | reverse complement strand
CAGTAGGGATAGTGCGCAGTTGCTCGGTGAGTTTGCCGAGCATTTCATTTTGCTTCGCCATTTGCAGAGCGATGGCTGTTAGTTCTTTCTGCTTTGCTGCAAGTTCTATTGCCATTTGCTCGCGTTGACGGCGGAATTCTTCGCGCTGAACCATCGCCTGTTCGATCTCCAAGCGGATATGTGCTTCGACCATTAACTTATTTTGGTTGTTCTTCTGCACTTTCTCTTGTAGATCGAAATGGATCATCAATTGCTCTGTCGCCTCCTTATATTTTTTTTCGTGGATGTAACAATCGGCTAAGAGTTTATGAATTTCAACTTCATTGAATAACTCTTGATGTTGTTGTGAAAGCGTGAGTGCCTTTTGTAGAATAGGTTTTGCTTCGCGGTAATTACTGTTTTTTATCAGCGTGCTTGCCTTGTAACCAAGTAATGATGCGGTATGTGTTTGTATACCGTGTTTTTCTGTCACTTCGATTGCTTCATCAAAATTTCGCAAGCACGCATTAAAATCACCAAGTGTTTGATAGATAAGACCTAATTGCTCAAGAATTTTAATCTGTTGAGGGTAAAAATCCTGATAGCGTGCAATCTCAAGTCCTTGATTAAATCTTCCGATTGCTGCCTCCGAATTACCTTCTACGGAATCAACGCAACCTATATTAAGGTAACACATTACGATACCAAGTGCATCACTACTTTTTTGAAAGCCTTCTTCTGCTTTTTGAAGATATTCTTTCGCACGATCATAATTGAGTATCTCCCAATACAGTATGCCGATATTAAGATACCCAGCAGAAGAGTCTTTTGCTAATGATAATGAAAGTTCTAAACTTTTTGATGTGTAGTGAAATGCTTTGGAATAATCACCGATGTTCCGATAGATCAAACCGATATTGCCAAGCACCATCTCCAATTTATTTTGATCTCCGGCTTGCTCTAATAATTCGGCAGATTCTGTGTAGTATTTCATTGCGGCGACGTAGTCACCTTTAATGTGAGAGACATTGCCGAAGCTATTTGCGATGTGACCTAAAGCCCCGACATTCCCAAGTTGTGCGTTGAGTTCTTTTGCCTCAACAAGAATTGCTGAAACTTCCTCTAATGAGTTGGTTCTGATAAGGCAGCGTGCATATTTTACAAGCGATTCGGCAAGGTCTTCCTTATTCACTCCGCGCCTTGCACAGGTGAGAGCCTGTTTCGCATAATCTTGGGCGACGATAGCATCAATTGTGAAGAATTCCTCGGCAAGTTCGAGCAGGATCCTTACCATTTTCCGGTTTTGCGTCGCTCCGCGAAGCTCTTTGAGCAATTCCTCAACCCGTGTTTTACCCATAACTATCTATAAATCAATATATTAGTCTCTACGTAGTAAATACGTAATACCAGTTCAGATCGGGGGCGTTATGTTTGTATCAGACGGCAGCGAAATACCGCACCGACAGATTTTTTTAACAACGCATTTTTTAACAAACATACACTCTACAAAAATATGAAAACGACACTTACACTTCGCGTAATCTGCATTCTCGCTCTTTTTTCAGGTGCATCTTATGCACAGAAGCGCAGCGCAAGCAAGTCTCCAACGAGTTCAACCTCGTACTCACCACAACGTTTCAACCAGAATAGCTCGAATTATGGTTCAACCGGATCAAGCTGGAAATTCGGGGCAGACGTGATGATGGATAAGAACTTCTTCAGTGACCAAAACGGGGGATTCGGTGGATTGAGTTTCTCAATCCTTGCAGTTGGCGATCTCAGCCTTAACACAAAGATTGGCATGACATTCAAATTTGGTTACGAGACCAAGAAGGCATACTCACCCATTTCAGGTGGCGAGTTGACTGCCAATCTCAATTACATTGCTATTGCGGCACTCTTCCGCTATAACGTTGATCCTTCTTTTTCACTTGCCGCGGGACCAATCATGAATTTAGGGACGAGCGGTAGCATCTCAGCAAGTGACAATGCGGGTAGAAGTGTGCCGTTACGTGTTGGTGAGCTTTCTGTACCCACACAATTCGGGATTGAGCTTGCTGCAGCCTATAGTATTCCTGTGGCGAATACTATTGAAATGCAACCAAGCCTTGCATACGATTACTATCTAACAACCCCATTGAGCGATGGCTCAGGAAGCATGAATAATCTGAAGTTTGGTCTGGGCTTACGCTTCAAATTGTAATTCACGCTACAAATAAAAGAGGGAGTTTGAGGGGCAGTGGACGGAAAATGTGCTTATTTTTGCGAACAATAAGGAATACCATAATGAACACTAAACTTCTCGTTACAGCACTTCTCGGACTCTCACTTTTTCTCGGATGCGCATCTTCGGATTCATCGAAGAAAGATATCGCATCACGAACGATCACCATCGGCACAGGTGGTGGCTTCACGGGTGAGCAAAAAGGCTTCACCATAGATGCGAAAGGGCAAGTTCGCCGATGGACGGCGAAACCAGGCGAAAAGCAGATCATGACCGATCTCTTTACGACCACGCCGGACTCTGCACAGTTTTTCTTTCGCTATCTTGATGAGATCGCTTTCACGACGAAAGAATTCTCAACGCCCGGCAATATGACGACATTTATTGAGATGGAGTCAGCGGGTGCAAAACACACAGTTAAATGGGGCAATGAAACCGTCACCCCCCCATGCGAATTCTCGAACTTCTATGCGATGTTTCAGCAATTCGTTATGCGACGCATCTAACATACTCACATTTTTTTTTGAAACTCATTCTTTATACCAATACGACAATGAAAAAGTTATTAATTACTCTCGCACTGTTTTCGGCGACCGTTTCCTTCGGTCAGCGACCGAATACCGATCCTCGCAGCCTCAAAGGTGCGGTGGATCCGAAGATCCAGACGATGACCGATTGGAATTCATTTGTTCAGAGCACCAACGGCAATTCTCTCAAGAAAAATGCCGTGACCGTTGCTCATGCTCCGAAAGTAGAAATGCCTGCTCTTAGCCAAGGTACTGTCTCTAACACAACAACCTTCACCGATAGATCGCAAGGCTTGTGGAAGATCGAGAATGCACCAAATGGCACAGTGAATTGGATGTGGCGAATAAGCTCGAAGAGCCATGCACAAACATCGCAATCCATTAAGCCGAAGGATGTGGATGCACTTGCAATTTTGCAAGAATACAATCACACCCTCAAGCTCGTTGACCCAAAGACAGAGCTTGTGCAAATGAGCGATTCACGTGATGAGATCGGTATGCGCCACGTACGCTATGCACAGCAATTCAAGGGGCTTCCGATCTGGAACAAAGATATGTACATCCATTTAGATGCGCAGAATGAAGCATCAGTTATCAACGGTACGTACATACCTACACCAAAGACAGCAGATGTGACAGCATCTATCAACCAATCAACAGCGATCGAAAATGTGATCACTGATCTGAAGGCGAAGAACATCTGGGCACCTGTATCGGCAGATGTTGCATCGCTTATGACGCTCCGCGAACCAACAGCGACGCTCGCTCTCTATCCTGAAGGAAGAAACGTAACGCTTGTCTATGATATTCATGTCAATGCAAATCTTGTTGAGAGCTATGAGTACCTTGTTAATGCGAAGACGGGCGCGATCATCAAACAGCTTGCGACCTTCTGTAGCCTTAGCCCGATGGATCATTCGAAGGCGCCGATCACAGCAAATCATGTGTCAACAGTTTCTCCGACAGCCAAACCCGGACTTATCTTGCCGCAAGCTGTTGGATTTACGAATTGCTCAGGTACTGATCTTCTGGGTGTGAATCAAACACTCCGTTGCTACCAACATTCTGATGGGAAGTTTTATAGCCTGTATGATCTTTCCAATTTGAACATCGGAAAATCAACACTGCCGAATGTGATGGTTGGTGGGGGACAATTATTAACGCTCAATAACAAAGATAACGGCAATGATCTGTTTCATGTCACGTCTTCATCCACTACCTTTAGTGACCCTTCAGGTGTAAGTGCCTCTTTCAACATCAAGGCATGCTATGAATATTACAAAAATACATTCCAACGCAAAGCGATTGATGATAAAGATGGTGTGATCCGTGCCATTATACATACGACAGAAGGCGGCGAGTCAATGGATAATGCGTATTACAACTTTGGCACTGGTGCGATGTATTATGGTGATGGGAAGAGTACGTTCAAACCGCTTGCAGGTGATCTCGATGTGGGAGCACATGAGATGACACATGGTGTGACGCAGAACACCGCAGCACTTGTCTATGAGAATCAATCTGGCGCGCTCAATGAATCATTCTCTGATGTATTTGCTGTGATGATCGATGATAAGAATCTTTTGCTTGGTGAGCATATCATGCAGCCCGGACAAGGATCATTTCTTCGTGACATGGAAAATCCTGCGAATCCGGCGGGGCATAGACCTCAACCCGACCACATGAATGTGTTCAAACAATTAGAGAATACTCCGCAGCAGGATAATGGTGGTGTGCATATCAATAGCGGCATTCCGAATCGTGCATGTGGTATCATCATCAAGGCACTCGGACGTGATAAGGCACAGAGAATATATTACCGTGCATTATCAAACTACCTGACACGCAATAGTCAGTTTATTGATTGTCGCCATGCGTGTGAAACAGCTGCAAAAGATCTTGGCTTCTCAACGACAGATCAACAGACCGTCTCGAATGCGTTTGCAACGGTCGGCATTGGCACGGGCACAACTGATAATGGCGGCAATAACGTCCCATCGCAAACAGGTGGTGCAGAAGCGATCGCCTTTATCACCGGAACAGGGAAGATCGGCGTAATCAACCCGTCAACGGGAGTCGCAAACCTCTTTTCATCAGAGTTTGCTGTTGCACGTATCTCCAATAATGGATTCCGCTCTCAGCTAACTGCGCCACGCAATGGAGCGGACATTTGGTTTGTCAGCCCCCAAGGGAAACTGAGCTATATTATCACGCAAACGGGAGAAGTAAGAGAATTTCCAAATCTGAATCTCGGGCAAGCCGGTGATCTTTGGAATGCTGCTGTGAATGCAAATGAAAGTCTCGTCGCAATTACCTCAGCATACGCAAACGATCCGAACATCTATATCTTTGATGGCAATCAGATCGTAAAATATCCGCTCTTGGTTTCTGGTGGCGATGGCAATAACTTATCCATCATCCAATATCCTGATGTGATCGCATGGTCACCGAATAAGAATATCCCACGTCTTGGACTTGATGCATATAATGAAGAAGACCTTGGTGGCTCGCCATACGGATACTGGAGTATGTATGAATTCAACTTTGAATCAAAGTCAACCAATAGTCTTATCTCTTCACTACCGTATGGCATCAGTATCGGCAATATAGCCTATAGCAGTCTTGATCCTGATATGATCGCCTTTAACGAGACCGATGGCACGACCTCTGACGTCGTCATTGCAAAATTCCAAGATGGACGCATTTACGAACAAGGGATCTTCAACAAGACGATCAACGGCAACCCTATTTTTGATGTAGGCAAGCCAACCTTCAAGCCTGACGATGCATATCTTTCATTTACAAGCGAGGCGAACAATGCTATCCTATTTTTGAATGTCGCCACGTCTGGATTGCAATTCTTACAATTCCAAGAGCCTATCTACAATCCATTATGGTTCTTGATCGGTGGAAGTGCTGATGTCAAGAGCGAGGAAGCACTTGCATCTGTCACGCTCAAAGGTGCATATCCTTCGATCTTCGAGAGCGATCTCGCGATCACGTTCTCGAATGCACGTTCAATGGAGATCAAATGCGACCTCTTGAATGTCTTCGGTGAGACAGTCTATCATATCACCGATGGGCGTTATGAAGCAGGCGAGCATACGCTAAACATCTCGCAGAAGAACATTGCCGCAGGAGCGTATTTCGTCAGACTCTTTGCTGACGGGAAAGACCAGACTGTGAAGGTTATCAAAAAATAATAACGTTCATATATAGTAGAGAAAAGGCCCTGCAATTGCAACGCCTTTTTTTATTAGTTAACTATTCATGATTTCTTCGATCTCTTCGGCTTCGATGGGTATTGATGCCATCAAGTCAATGTTGCCATCAGAGGTGATAACGATATTATTCTCCAAGCGGACACCGATGCCTTCGTCGCGGATGTAAATGCCCGGCTCGACGGTCCAGACATTTCCTGCGACGAAGGGATTATAGAAATCGCCCACATCATGGACGTTCAAGCCAAGATAATGCCCCACGCCGTGCATGAAGTATTTCTTTACGAGTGGCTTTG
>JBKJHR010000086.1:0-5925 GCA_046598695.1 Kapaibacterium sp. (SeqCode) | reverse complement strand
ATGAAGCCAACAGTCTCACTTGATGCCGCACTGGCAAAGTTACAAGCTCGTTATGGCGAACGCGCAGCTGATTACATCGAAGGTGCAGCCATACGCAATGAAATTACGTATGATGATTACATCCAAACGGATACACTTCTCTCATTGCAGAAGCCGTTGACGACGTATCATGATGATCTTACCTTTCTCATTTATCACCAGCAAACGGAGCTGTGGTTTCGGCTTGCTCTGCATGAGATGGAGTATGGCATTGAGATGCTCTTGAAAGAGCAGCCTGATGTTGCTCGTGCTCTCGAATCTGCGGTCAGGACGAATCGCATCTTGAAGTTCTTAACGCAGAGCTTTGATATACTCATTGATGGGTTAGATACAACAGAGTTTATGGAATTCCGCAAGGCGTTTGGCTCGTCAAGCGGTTTTCAATCGGCGCAATTCCGTGCAATTGAGATCGTTGCAGGATTGGAGCGCGTTGCAAAAGGCGAAGACAAAACATTTTATTGGGAAAGAGCCGCACGAGATCTTGATACAGGTGAGCCTACCTTAACGCTTATCAAATTCAAAGAGAAACATCTGAGTTGGCTCAACGATATGTATGAAAAGCGCGAGCCGTATTCTTTTCGCATGGCATTTGAGAAAGCTCTGAGACAGCATTCAGCAAAGAAAGAACTTCGCGCGATGTATCAGGGAGTATTTAATGGTGAAGTAAGCGGAGACCTTCAGAAGCTCGGTGAAGAGCTTCTGCTGTTGGATCAATCTATCGTAGAATGGAAACGCTCACATCTACGCGCGGCAGCGAAGCACCTCGCAAAAGTCCCTCGCGGAACCGGAGAAACAAATTGGGCTGAATATCTTAGCCGATCGATCCAAGAAGAGCATTACTTCCCCGAACTCGTCGCCGCAAAGAAAGAAGCGGAACAGGAAGAAGAGATCACGGAAGTAACTCTTGCTGATGCTTAAGGTCGTTATTTCTTCACAAACTTTTCTTGTGCAATGATGGTATCACCATCGAAAAGAGTGAGGTAATACACTCCACAGCCAAGTTGCTTCACATCAACTTCTGTTGTGAAGCGAGACTTCAAAACGGTCTCACCTAATGAGTTATAGATACGCATTTCATGCGCTGTCAAAGACATAGGTAGATCAATATGCACAAAATCTTGTGTAGGATTTGGGTAGAGGTTAATTGTAATTCCTTCGTGCTCAAATCCAACCACACCAGTCCCGCCAGGTCCACCGATCCGTGCTAACCAAAGATCAACGCTCCCATGATTATTCGTTACGTTACTGTCATTGGAGTTTGTCATTCCCGAGATAATATACCCACCGATCTTTTCACGTTCAATAATATGTGATGGAATATCTACGGCAGAACCACCGAGCCACTTATGCCAATACTTTTTACCGACCGTATCGACACGGAAGAGCAGTATATCTTCATTGCCATGATTGCCCTTGATAGAAATATCTGTCGAATTTGAAAGCCCAACAAACATATAGCCACTATCTGGTTGTTGATTTATGCCAAAACCAACATTTCCGCCAACCCCACCATAAAGCTTTTCAAATGAGATGTTGCCGACTGAGTCCATCTTTACAAGATGGAAGAATGAACCCACAGAAGATGAATCTTTCGTACCAATACTTATATAACCGCCTTCGAAAGTTTGTTTTGCCGATTGTACATCATCATAACCACCTCCGCCGATGATCTTTTGCCACTGAATAGAACCTGCTTCATCTAATTTAACGACCCACCCATCATAGAAAGATGTTGCACTTTTTTGCAAGGTGTCAATTGAACCACTACGTGAAAGGGTATAACCTGAGAAAATATAACCACCATCTTTTGTCGTGTGAATGTCGGTTGCACGGTCATCATCGCTTCCGCCAAATTTCTTTTCCCACAGTGTATTGCCAGTAGCAGTAAGCTTTATAACTCCAATATCTGTTCCTACGTCTACTGGTGGGACAGTGAGAGGGGGGAAGTCACCAATGGCAATAAATTGTTTATCAGATGTTTCTTCGACCGTAATAATTTTTTCTGCACCAAATTTGCGTACCCACTCGATAGTATTGCTTGATGATAATTTTACAATGATCGAATTTCCTGTTCCTGTTACATCTTTAAGATCACCGTCGGTGGAATTTGAGACACCTGCAATGATGCACCCACCGTCAGAAGTCGTCTGTATAAATGTCGCGGAATCAGTACCTGTGCCACCTATACTTAATTGGTTAATGATGTTACGCTTAGCATCGAGTTTGATCAACCATATATCTTTTCCGCCTTTATTCAAGACGACATCCCCGTCACTCGAACTCGTTGTACCCAAGATGAGATAACCGCCTTCAGGTGTAAGTCGGTGTCCCGCTATCCTATCAACGCTCGTCCCGCCAAATGTCTTTTGCCAAACAAGTGGCGGCTCTTTTGCTACTTGAGCAAATACTGCTGTTGCTGTTAATAAGAACAAAGCATGAAGAATATAGCGAGTTTTCATTATTGTAAGGGAATAAAAAAAAATTAGTAATGGTAATTCGGAGCTTCTTTGGTTATGGTTACATCATGAGGATGTGATTCGCGAAGTCCCGCAACGGTGATCTTTACAAACTTTCCACCTGATTGTAAGTCGCGTATTGTTGAAGAGCCAGTATAGCCCATTGCTGAGCGTAAGCCGCCTGTCATTTGATAGATCATCTCGGATAATGCACCTTTGAATGGTACTCTACCCTCGATCCCTTCGGGCACAAGTTTGGATAATCCGTCTTCCACATCTTGGAAATACCGATCAGCTGAGCCTTGCGCCATTGCTGAGAGCGATCCCATTCCGCGATAAATTTTATATGCCCTTCCTTCAAGAAACACTTTCTCACCGGGGGATTCTTCTGTTCCAGCAAAGAGATTACCGATCATCACTGTCGAAGCTCCGCCAGCGATCGCTTTCGGTATATCACCAGTTTGTTTGATGCCTCCATCAGCAACGATGGGCACACCATACTTTTGCCCAATAGATGCAGCTTGCATAACCGCAGAGAGCTGAGGAACGCCAACACCGGCAACGATGCGTGTCGTGCAGATAGAGCCGGGCCCTACTCCAACCTTAACGGCATCAACTCCTGCATTGATAAGTGCGAGAGTACCTTCGGCGGTTGCGACATTTCCTGCAATAATCTGAAGGTCTTTGAATTCAGCGCGGACTTTCTTCACCATCTCGATCACGCCACGTGTATGTCCGTGAGCCGTATCAATGATAATCACATCAACATGAGCACCGACAAGTCCGGCAACTCTTTCTAATGTATCAGCCGAAATACCAACTGCCGCACCGCAGACCAAACGCCCTGAAGAATCTTTCGCGGCATTTGGGAATCGTCTCTTCTTCTGAATATCTTTGAACGTAATAAGTCCTTTGAGTTTACCATTACGATCAACGACGGGGAGCTTCTCGATCTTATTTGCTTGCAAGATCGCTTCTGCTTTTTCGAGAGTTGTTCCGACTGGCGCAGTGACGAGCTTATCCTTCGTCATAATGAGTTCAATAGGTTGCGAGAGATCGGATTCAAACCGAATATCACGGTTGGTGAGCATTCCGATCAAGCGACCATCATTATCAGTAACAGGGATGCCGCTGATAGAATACTTCTCCATGAGCGTCAATGCGTCACGGAGGGTATGCCCTTTCTTGAGGGTGATAGGGGATTGTATCATCCCACTTTCTGAGCGCTTCACGCGATCTACTTCTTCGGAGTGGCGCGTGATCGAAAGATTCTTATGGATGATGCCGATACCGCCTTCACGTGCCATTGCGATTGCCATTGCGGACTCCGTGACGGTATCCATTGCACTGGAAATAAGCGGCACAGAGAGGCGAATCTCACGCGTCAATTGCGTAGAGAGATCAACATCACGCGGTAGTACATCTGAGTAATTTGGGAGCAAAAGTACGTCATCGTAGGTGATCCCATCACCTAATGGAAACTTTGAAGCAATGTCAAATTTTTGGGTTGTGCGCGAGCGGGAAGCCTTAGAAGAAACTGAACGGGTATGTGTTGTTTTTGCCATGAAAAACTCCAAAGTTAGGATGTGGATGTTCTTCGCTTGTAAAACACCAAAGAGGGTGGATGTGTTTCATCCGTCGGTATATGCATGATAAACCGATAGCGACATTATCTCTTTCGCTATTGGTATGATTATACTTTCATCTATGGACCAAAGACGCAACCTGATCTTGAAGCATGGCAGTGGACTGTCAAGTTTTTTGTCAATGACACGCTTGCTACTTCACGGAATTTCTTTGCCGGAAGTTTAGGAGTATTATCAAATGTAAAGTCGGACTATACTCTTTCCCCAAATCCCGCACGAGATCACGTTAATATATCCGGTCAATGGAGCGGCTTGTCAGATGGCGTGTATGTTCTCATGTTAAAAGAGAAAAGCGGAAAAACAGTTGAATCAAAGATCGTAATATCTCGATAAACTTTTTCTTACAATATTCTCTTCCCCATACTGCTTGCAATAAGATCGGCAGCAAATTCTGCGCTGGCGTTGCGATTATCTAAGATGGGATTTACCTCTGCTATCTCGAAACTCGCCATATAACCTGTATCGGCGATGGCTTCCATAATAAGATGTGCCTCGCGGTAGGTAAGTCCGCCGGGGACGGGCGTCCCGACTCCACCCGCGACAGAGGGGTCAACTGAATCCAGATCAAAGCTTACATGAAGATGATCTACTTTTGCACGCATCGAAGTGAGTATCTTTGCAATGATGCGATGCACTCCATGTTTATCAAGGTCAGACATGGTATAAGCATCTATCTTCAATTTCTTAATGAGCTTTGACTCACCTTCGTCAACTGAACGCAATCCTATCATCGCAATTTGGTGCGGCGCAAGCGTCGTGAAATCACCGCCGACTTTTGTGAGTTCTGGCGCACCAAGACCAAGAGAAACAGCAACAGGCATTCCGTGAATATTACCGCTTGGCGAGGTTTCGGGGACGTTGATATCGGCATGAGCATCTATCCAGATCACACCAAAACGCTTGTTATGTTTTTTGCAATGGTTGGCAATTCCGGCGATCGTCCCGATTGCCATGGAATGATCTCCACCAAGCACAAGAGGGAATTCGTCATGATTGAGCGCTGCTTCGACTTCTGTTGCGAGTGTTTGGCAGGCTTCTGTTATCTCAGGAAGATATCGCAAGTGTGGGTCTTTGATCTCCAGTGTTTCGGGTTCACGAATATCAATATCTCCCGAATCATTAACAATGTATCCCAGAGCGCGAAGTTTATCCCCGACTCCTGCAATGCGAAGAGCGGAGGGACCCATATCCACGCCGCGTCTGCCTGCACCAAGATCCATCGGAAAACCGATGATGCGGACAACCCATTCTTTCTGTTGGTTTTGTGTAGTATCTGCCATACAATTATTTAAACAACTTTCATTTGCTTCAGTAGTATGCCTACTGTTTTCTTTAACTCTTTGCGATCAACGACCATATCGACGAATCCATGCTCAAGCAAGAACTCCGATTTTTGGAAGCCTAGTGGGAGTTTCTTGCGGAACGTCTGCTCAACAACACGAGGACCTGCAAAAGCAATAAGAGCTTTGGGTTCGGCGATATTGATATCACCGAGCATTGCAAAACTTGCGGTAACGCCTCCCGTAGTTGGGTCGGTCAAGATGCTGATATAGGGAAGATGATGCTCGGCAAGTTGCGCAAGCTTCGCACTCGTCTTTGCCATTTGCATGAGCGAGATGGCGGCTTCCTGCATTCGCGCTCCACCGGAGCTTGAGATCATTATATAAGGGCAATTATTCGTGATGGCTTCGTCAATGCCTCGTGCAAATTTCTCGCCAACGACAGAACCCACCGAGCCACCAACGAAGGAGAAATCCATACAGCCGACGACAGCTCTCTCACCA
>JBKJHR010000042.1:0-5963 GCA_046598695.1 Kapaibacterium sp. (SeqCode) | reverse complement strand
AGCAACAGGGAAGAGAATACGCTCGATCGAAAGGGTTTTCCCTGTTGTTATATCATTTTTGAGAATGACGCCCGAAATTTTTAATTCACCATGAGCCATCTCGTATTTGTGTGGCGTGGATAGCATGAAACGGCGAATTGCGATATCGGATTGAAGTCCAACACAGCTATCATACGGTCCCGTCATACCAACATCGGATATGTATGCTGTTCCGCCAGGAAGTATTCTTTCATCAGCTGTTTGTACGTGAGTATGTGTACCTAGAACAGCACTGACTCTGCCATCAAGAAAGCGGCTCAAGGCTTGTTTCTCTGCTGTTGCTTCGGCATGAATGTCTACAATGATGATTGGCGTTTCTTCGATAATTTTATCTACAGCCCATTCGCTTGCCTTGAAAGGGCAATCAATTGCTGGAAGGAATGTACGTCCTTGTACATTCAATACTGCAAATTTTATTCCGGTCTTTGACTCCGTGACAATAAATCCATTGCCGCCATTTTCACGAGGGTAATTGAGGGGACGGAGAATTCTTCTTTCTTCGCGGAGAAGTGGTTTGATCTCCCAACGCTCCCAAACGTGGTTGCCTGTCGTGATGACATCCACTCCCACATTAAATAGATCTGTCGCGTGCTTCTTATTGAGCGATTTACCGTCGTTTATATTCTCGCCATTGACGATGATGATCTCAGCATTATGCTTTTCGGCAAGTCCTTTGACAAATTTGGTTACCATCGTAAGTGATTCTACTCCTACGATATCACCAATAAATAATATGTTGATTGTTTTTCCCATTGGTCTTAGTCAACACGAACAAATAATTTTCTCTCTCGTTTTTTTTGCTCTTCGCGGGCTGCTGCCTCGAAAGCGGGACGATATTCGTCCAAATATTTTTGATACAGTGCATCACGAACACTGTGAGGAAATTCCTCTTCGATAAATTTTGTGGAAAGCGCACCGGAAGCGAAGGTTTTGTTTGCCATTACAAATGACGCAAAAGGAATAGTCGTAGCAACTCCAACAACTCTCATTTCCGCTAAGGCACGCTTCATGCGTGCTATTGCTTCTGTCCGATCCAGATCCCAAACAATGAGCTTAGAAAGAAGAGAATCATAGTGCCCTGATACTTCAAGTCCCGCAAAAAGAGCACTATCATTGCGTACAAACGCACCTCCGGGATGGCGAACATAGCTGATCGTGCCGAGACTTGGTAGGAAGTCACTCCACACATCTTCTGCTTGAATACGCACTTCGATAGAATGACCTCGAAATTGAATGTCTTTTTGTGCAAATGGAAGTTTTTCACCTTCGGCGATACGGAATTGTTCACGTACAAGATCAAGTCCTGTGCAAAATTCCGTCACGGGATGTTCAACTTGCAGACGAGTATTTACTTCGAGAAAATAATATTTACCTTTCTCATCAATAAGAAACTCAACTGTTCCTGCACCTTCATACTTTGCTTCACGTATAAGTGAGATCGCCGCATCACCCATTTCTTTACGAAGTGATTCATTGACAGCGACTGAGGGAGATTCTTCAACAAGTTTTTGGTGACGGCGTTGGATGGAGCATTCTCTTTCTCCGAGATGAACGACATTCCCGTGACTATCAGCAAGAACTTGAAATTCAATATGCCGAGGAGCGGTGATATACTTTTCTACATAAACTCTATCATCACCAAAAGCACCAAGTGCCTCACCTTTTGCTCGAGCAAGATTAGAAATGAGATCTTCCTCGCGTTCAACGACACGCATCCCTTTACCACCACCACCCGCTGCAGCTTTTAGAAGAACGGGATAACCAACCTCTTTCGCTACTTTGATCGCTTCGGCGTCACTTGTTAATGCTTCTGTGGTTCCGTTAGGTGTTGGTACACCGAGTTTCTTTGCAAGGATTCGCGCTTTTGTCTTATCGCCGAGAAGGTCAATAGCTTCAGGCTCAGGTCCAATAAATTTTATTCCTGCTTTCGTTGCGGCTTCGGAGAAGTGTGCATTCTCTGAGAGAAAACCGTAACCGGGATGAATTGCATCGGTCTTTGTTTTTTTTGCAATAGAAAGAATTTGCTCAAAGTCCAAATACGATTCTTTCGGAAGATTTCCCTTTAGTGCATGAGCTTCATCGGCTTCACGAGCATAGAGAGCAGTTGCATCATGCGGAGAATGGACAGCAATTGTATGATAGCCGCATTCCGATGCACTGCGAACGACGCGGCGCGCAATTTCTGAACGATTGGCTATTAAGATGTTCGTAAATTTCATTTCTTCATTTCTACGATCGTTACTCCAGCTCCACCTTCATTCGGCTCGCCGTAACGGAATGATTCGATAAACGGGTTTCCTTTGAGTGATTGTTGAATACGTCTGCCGAGAGCTCCGGTGCCCATACCGTGAATGATCTCGACCCGTTCGAGATTCCGTGCCGAAGCATCCGAAAGATATTTCTCTACATGAGTCACACCTTCATCTCCGTATTCACCTCGGAGGTCAATGCGATGCGAAAAATGTTCGTCGTAAAACGTCCCTGTTTGTTTTATCGTTGCTCGCTCTTCTTTTCGTGCTTCTTTCTGAGAAACCACTTCCAATTTATCACTATTGATTTTCATTCGCATTGAGCCAAAGACAACCTCTGCATCCTTGCCTTTAAGCGCAACAATTTCACCAATTTGTCCTGGATTTGTGAAGAGCTTTACTTTCGCACCGACTTCCATCGGGAGGTCTTCGGTTTGTGTGCTTCTTGTTGCTTCTGAGCGATGTGCATCAACTTTCTTGCCAAGTTCTTTCAGTTCTTCTTTTTGCTTTGTACGAAGTGTCGTGAGCTTTTCTGTCTTTCGCGACGCTTGGGCGACGGGCTGTGCTTCTTCCTCGGCGGATTCACGCGCCTCACGGATGGCACGTTCGATGCGCGTATTTGCTTCCGAGATCAGATCCGATGCTTCTTCGGATGCTTTCGAGAGAATTTTTTTCTTTTGCAGAAGAATATCATCGTGCAATCGCTCGTATTCGAGACGTTCCATTCGCGCCTTGCCGAGTTCTCGTTCGGCTTCGCTTCGCTTGGCGATCATGTCTTGCTCTTTTTGATTGAGCGATTCAATGAGATCATCAAGACGGGTTGTTTTATTCCCTGCCAACTCACGAGCTGCGATAATAATTTTATGAGAAAGTTTGTATCGCTCGGCAATATCAAACGCATGTGAGGAGCCAGGAATACCGATGCGAAAACGATAGGTTGGCTTCAGATCCGCATCACTAAATTCCATTGAGCCATTGATTGCTCCTTTATAGGTCTCACCAAATGCAGCGAGACGGCCGTAGTGCGTGGTCGCTATGGTGAACGCGCCAAGTTTTGTAAGATGCTCTAAGATAGCTTCTGCAAGTGCTCCGCCTTCTTCGGGAGCAGTACCACTGCCAACTTCATCAAGCAAGACGAGACTATATTCATTTGCTTGCTCGACAATATCACGTAGCGAACTTACGTGTGAGCTGAAGGTCGAAAGATCATCAGCGATAGACTGAGAATCACCAATATCCACCGCAAGATTATCAACTATAGGGATCACGGCATCTGGTGCGGCAGAAATTGGTAATCCGCAATGTGCCATGAGCGTGAGAATGCCAACGGTCTTTAACAAGACTGTCTTACCTCCAGCGTTTGGTCCTGTTAAGACGAGTGTCCTTCGAGAATGATCGAGATCAATATCGAAGGGTATTGTATTCTTCTCACCAAGTTTTGCGATAAGGAAGGGGTGTCTCGCACCTCGCATGATGATGATGCTTTCTTCTGGTTTCGCAAAGCTCTTTACTTCAGGAGACGAGGCACTAATGAACATTGCGTATCGTGCTTTCGCATATACTGCTTCGATATGTCCTGCGGCGGTCAATGATTTCAGAAGGGCAGGGACGGATGAACGAAGTCTTTCGGTAAGAATGCGAAGAATTCTCTCGATCTCACGCATCTCTGCAAATTCAAGAGAGCGAAGTTCATTGTTGAGATCGATCGTTTCAGCAGGTTCGATATAGATCGTTTGCCCTGTTTGGGAAACGGAATGGATCATACCAGCTATCCTGCGTTTATGCTCGGATTTCACAGGGACGACAGCTCTGCCATCACGCTGCGTAACGAGGTCTTCTTGTAGAAGATCATCCTCGGCATACTTTTTTACAAGTGATGCAAGTTTTGTGCGAAGACGTTCACCTGTCGTGACCATGTCACGACGGATATCTCGCAACTCCGATGAAGCAGAATCCTTGACAGCACCGTTTTCATCAAAGACTGAATCAAGGGAAAGCTCTACTAATCGGTCTTCAAAAAGATAGATCGCTGTTTTCCAGAGTGTGGTTGTATCGCGTGTTCGCTTTGAAAAGAAGTCGCGAAGAGCGCGCATCGTCTTGATCGTTGCAAGTAAGGGTAAGCCCTCATCTTGATAAATAACGCTTCCTTCGATCGCGATTTTATGGAGTATTGAACGAATATCATGTATGCCATCGAAGCGGGGGATCTCACCAGCTCCGACAAGAGTGCGGAGCTCATCTATCTCTTGTAGAGATATGACGATCTTTGCTGTATCACGATCAGGGACTAATTCGCGAACGATCGCTGCTTTACCGAGCATCGTCGATGCAAGAGGGAGATGTGCGCCGACGACATTAGCGAACTCTAACTTCTGCGCGGCTCTGCGAAATGGTCTTGCAATGGTAGCATAGTATGCTTTTTTTGCTTCTTCATCCCAGAGAAATTGATGTTCGGTTTGTTCGTTAATAATATCTACTGACATTAAGGCTGAGGAGGATGAGTGGTTGTCGAATCAACTGGTCCCATTTCGTCAAAGACATCGCTTGATTTAAATGAGGAAACGAGGGGCTTTATCTGCTTTACAATAAGTGCTGTCGCATCTAATACCATCGGATACGTCTTGCTTGTCTTCACAGAATCAACAGAGGGCAAGCCGAAGATGCGCATGAAAGAAAAGAGAAGCCCAAGAAGAAGTACTGTCTTCACGAATTCAATTCCGGCACCTAATATCTTATTTAGTCCCGCAAACATTCCTTGTTTTGGTGTAAGGGTACGTTTGATAAAGCCTCCAGCAATAAGCAAGAGAACGAAGAGCAAAAAGAAGCCAACAGTCGGGCGAAGATATTGCGCAACGAACGTGAGCAAATTGCCGAACGCTGTGCCAAAGAGGGTCGCTATAATCATTGCGGCAATGAATACCACAAATCCGATAATAATGGCAACGGCTCCTTTACGAAAACCTCTATACGTCCCCAAAGCGATGAGAACGATAATGATTATATCCCAGATCATGGTATTATCCTACAAGTTTTGTTTTTACGATTTCCTGAATAAGTTTGCCGTCTGCTTTCCCTTTCATCTCTTTCATCAATACGGGGATTACTTTATTCGTATCGCCTCCACCAACGGCACCAACTTCAGCAATGACCTCTAATACCCGCTTTTCGATTTCTTCACGAGACATTTGCTTAGGTAGGTATGAGCTAATGATCTCCAACTCGTCTGTTTCCTTTTGCGCAAGTTCAGGGCGATTGTTCGCACTAAAAAGCTCGATCGCTTCCTTACGCTTTTTTGCAGCCGAGAGAAGTATTTTCATTTCTTCCTCTGGTGTCATCTCACGGCCTGCACCGCTTTTATCAAATTCGAGAAAGCTTGCGCGAAGGCTACGCAGTGTTACGGTCTTTGTCTGCTCACCGGCTTTCATCGAAGCAGTAAGATCTTGAGTAATTTGGTCTTTGAGTGTCATAAAATGTTATGCTGTATTTGGTACACGAATGAGTGCTCCGTTAATTGCGGCTCCTGCATCTGAACTCAGATAATAACAAAGTGATGCAATATCTTTTGGCTCTGTCCATGTCGGAATCTCCTCTGCAGTGCCCCATGACTCATTTGCCTTGGTATGGATCACTTTTGGCGCGATGCAATTGGTGTTTACCCCATAGGCTTTTGTTTCC
>JBKJHR010000247.1:0-5086 GCA_046598695.1 Kapaibacterium sp. (SeqCode) | reverse complement strand
TGAGTCTATTCTCCGCAATGACCCAGAGAACAATCAGCGTTTGCTTGCACGCCGCGAAGATATCAATATCGAAAGCGTTCAATCAGAAATTGATTCGATCAATAAGGGTACACGTTACCTTGATGGCAAGGGTGGTTTCATGGGCGGTATCTCTACCTACATGAAGTTCCATTTCGTAGAACATTATGCCAACACCGTACAAGGTATGGCGTATGCTGGAGCTGCGTTCCTTATTATCATGATCGGTATTCGTGGTTTGAAGTTCATTCCAGCTTCTCGCCCCTCACCGATTCTTATGGCTCTTGGTGTGGAGTTCGCACTTCTCTCGCTTTTGGCACTCTCACTTCTTTATACCGAAGAAGAAGAGCGTACAGATCGTATCTTGAAGCAGATGGTAGATGCTGTCAAAGGTGGGAAAGGCGTTGCCGCCGTTGCCGCGATGGAAGAGAAAGAGCAGCTTATGCCACGTGAGGATTACGAGCGCATTATCCGCGATCAGATGGATAAGAAGATGCTTGAGATCCTTAAGGATAAAGACGAAGATGCCGTTCGTCGTCTTGCCCTTGACCTCGTATCTAAGTCATAAGGTAAACTTATAGTAACTTGTTTTTAGAAGCCTTCGTATCATTCGGTACGAAGGCTTTTGATTGTTTGATGGATTAGGGGAAAGTCGGCACTTCGTAAGAACCTGAAATGTTTATGCAGTTCGTAACTTATTGAAAACGGAATGATTATAGTAATGCAGCGTGGGGCAACCCGTGAAGAGGTTATAGGGATCGAGAAATTATTACAGCAACAAGGCATCCGCAGCGAACGCCTTACCGGCGAGAAGCAAACTGTTATTGCTATCATCGGTGCTTCCAATGGATTGGATATTTCGTCTTTTGCCTCATTACCGGGAGTGCAGGATGTTGTAAGGGTTTCTAATCCACTCAAACTTGTCTCAAGGACTACGCACCCCGAAGATACTGTCATTACTTTCAGCGATGGTACGAAGATCGGTGGTAATGCACCGAGCGTGATGATAGCAGGACCTTGTTCTGTTGAGAGCGAAGATCAATTACGCCGTACTGCGGAGATGATTCGCAAAAATGGAGTACGCTTTTTCCGAGGCGGAGCATTTAAACCTCGTACCTCGCCCTACTCATTTCAAGGTCTTGGGTTTGATGGTCTTGAGTTATTGAAGAAGGTGGGTGAGGAGTTCGGTCTTTTTATCGTGACAGAAGTCATGGAGCCCGCCCATGCACCTCGCATTGCAGAATTTGCCGATATATTGCAAGTTGGTGCTCGAAACATGCAGAATTTCCCGCTTCTACGTCAGCTTGGGAATGTAAACAAACCGATCTTATTAAAGCGAGGACCTGCATCCACAATCGAAGAATGGCTTCTTGCCGCAGAATATATTCTGAGCGGCGGTAACGATCAAGTTATTCTTTGTGAACGTGGCATCCGTACTTTTGAGTCAGCTGTTCGATATACAGCTGATATTAGTGCAGTCCCTGTGGTGAAACATCTTTCACATTTACCGATCCTTGTTGATCCATCTCATGCAACTGGTAAGCGCGAATATGTATCTTCTATGTCTCGTGCCGCACTCGCTGCTGGTGCGGATGGTGTGATGGTGGAAGTACATCACGATCCGATCAGATCACTTAGTGATGGAGCGCAAGCACTGACCTTCGAAATGTTCGAGGAAATGATGGGTGAGTTAGTCAGGGTAGCTGATGCAGTCAATCGCCCTATGCTTATCGAGCCATATTCTGGGAAAACAAAAGTCCACAAAAACGATAGGGTGCAAACCTCAGCTCGCTAATTTGACAAATGGAATGCTTTATTGTTGATGAACAGAATGTTGATCGTGAGGAACATCAATTACGGTTAACAGGAGATGAGGCACACCATGCCGTTCGCTCTTTGCGGTTAAAGATCGGCGAAGAATTATTTGTAACAGACCTCAAAGGCACTTGCTACAAGGCTCAATTAGTCTCTGTACATGAAATTGAGCGGAATGAGTATGAAGCAGTATGTACGATCTTAGAAACTCTCACGAATCACAACGAATCTTCCAAAGATGTTCTTCTCATTCAAGCCCTTCTACAGCAACCATCAAAATTTGAAGAGATCGTTGAGAAAGGGACGCAGTATGGGGTTCGCGTTATTGCTCCGGTAACTTCAAAACGAACCGAGAAATCCTCAATACAAACCGATCGCATCGAACGCATACTTCGCTCGGCGACGAAGCAAGTCTCCCGTGCTATGAAGCCGCAATTACTCGAAGTTACTACAATTGAAAATGCTTTGCAAACGGCACAAGATGAGAAGCGGAAGATATTTCTCCTTCATGAATCTGCTGACCAAGAGAATACATTTTCATTATTGATTCATGATGAAAAGAATGCCGCAATTGTTATCGGTCCCGAAGGTGGTTTTGATGAGAGCGAGGTCACTCGCTTCCGAGATGATTTCGGTGCAATGGTGGTATCGCTCGGTGAGCGTCGTCTCCGCGCCGAAGCGGCAGCTATAGCTGCACTGGCGATTGCTCTTTGTTAGTGGGGAATGTTAGATAGGTATGTTCCTGCAATCCTTTTTCATATTCAGCAAGGAGTCGCATAGCCTCACTTGGCTTCATCCGATCAGCTTTTATCGCTTCATCAAATTGAGATTTCATGCTTTTTGCAAGCTCCGTTGTGGTATACTGTGTATAGCCTAGGACCTGTGCAATCGTATCCCCTTTGATCGATTCTTCGATGTAATAACCTGATTCTTCATCGGGATCAAGAAAGATGTGCGCTTCATCAACGCGTCCGAAAAGATTATGGAGATCACCCATAATGTCTTGATACGCACCAGTCATGAATATGCCGATATAATAGGGCTCATTTGGATTGAGCGGGTGCATTGCAAGGGTTGAGCGAACATCCTTGATGTCTGCAAATTTACTGATCTTGCCATCCGAGTCACACGTAATATCAACAAGTGTACCATGAATGACCGGTGGCTCGTTGAGGCGATGGATCGGCAAAATGGGGAATATCTGTCCTAATGCCCAATGATCTAAAAGGCTTTGGAAGACGGAGAAGTTACAGAGATATTGGTCAGCCAAATGCAAACCAAGCTCGGCAATTTCTTCGGGGACGATCTCTGAATTCTCAGGGTCGTCTGCTCTGATCTTGTAATACTCAGAAGTTTCTTCAGCGATATGCCAGTAGAAGGTTTCGATCTTTGCTTTTGTCGCAAGATCGAGAATACCAAGATCAAACGCATTCTGCGATTCTTCTTTGATCTGCATAGCATCATGAAGTGCAATGCGAGGATTTTTGAGAAGTGTCTCTTTAATTTCTTGAAGCTGTTTAACCCATTTATGATCGTTTGGGGCAACACTCAGGTCATAGGTCGCTTTTGTTTTCTCAATTGCACCAAAGACTTGAACGACAAGTACGGAATGGTGTGCAACGATAGCTCTGCCGGATTCGCTGGTAATGTTCGGATGTGGTACTTGCTCTTCATCGCAGACATCCATGATATTATACACGCAATCAGACGTGTATTCGTCGAGGGAGTAATTTGTTGAGGAATGGAAAAGAGTACGGCTTCCATCGTAATCAACACCAAGCCCACCGCCGACATCAATATATTCTAACGCATCAAAACCAAGCTTCTTTAGCTTTGCATAATATCTGGTCGCTTCTCGAGTTGCTTTCTTTATAGACTGAATATCCGGTATTTGGCTACCGATATGAAAGTGTACCATCTTCAATGCACTCACAGCATCTTGAGAACGAAGGTATTCAACAGCTTCCATCAGATCAACGGTGGAAAGTCCGAACTTTGCGGATTCACCACCCGATGTTGCCCAAATACCAGTGCTTTTTGCAGCGAGGCGAACGCGAATACCTATCCAAGGTTCGACCCCCATCTCACGGGCAATGGCAATGATCGCTTTTACTTCTTCGATCTTTTCAGCGATAAGAACAACTTTTTTCCCAAGCTTCCTGCCCATCATTGCAATGCGAATGAACGACGAATCTTTATATCCATTTCCTACAATGAGTGCTTCGGGATTGCGATGCGTGGCAAGCGCGGCAAATAGCTCCGGTTTTGAACCTGCTTCGAGACCGTAATTGAATGGGCGACCAGCATCTTCTATTTCTTCGACAACTTCCCGCAACTGATTCACCTTGATTGGGAAGACACCAAAATACTTGCCCGTAAACTTATTCTCAGCGATGGCATCATTAAACGAGCGGTTCAAAGCCTCTACTCGATGACGAAGGAGATCTTGAAAACGAATCACACAGGGAAATTGGATGTCTTGTTCTATTGCTTCGGTCACGACATCCATTAAGTCAATCGCAGCACCTTCTTTTTTCATAGGGGCGACTGTTACATGACCTTTTTCATTCACGGAAAAATATCCTATTCCCCAACGATTGACGTTGTAGTTAACAATAGCGTCTTCAATCGTCCAATCCTCGGTAAGCGATGTTGTCATGTATGTCGGTTAGCGTAACGTCTTGTATTGTGAACGTGATTTCTTTTCTGAATGGTCGCTATAACAGCGTAGAACGAACATTACATCCACAAATTATCTCTACAGCACACTTTTTATTCATGCTACAAGAAACAGACTCAGCAAGGGTTGTGTTAAGAGTGACCAAAATCGGAAGCCCGAGTGGTGAAATGGTAGACACGCTGTGTTCAGAACGCAGTAGTCGTGAGGCTATGGGGGTTCAAGTCCCCCCTCGGGCACTCAAAATTATTCATTATCCTTCCCTTAGATGTAACCGCAAGAGTGAACTCAGTGCAAGCACATAACGAGACAAGGAAATTTCGCGCTGCGAGCATCTCTCTTGTGGTGACGTTGTTTCTTATTGTGGCAAAGCTCACGGCAGGGTGGCTTTCGGGTTCGCTTGCAATTCTCTCACTTGCTGCCGAATCAGCGTTTGATTTTCTTGCCGTTCTTTTGACGTTTGTCGCAATTAGAATCTCTGCTTTACCTCCCGACGAAGATCATCCGTATGGACATGGTAAATTCGATAGCGTGGCGGCTTTGCTTCAAAACCTTTTCCTTGTTGCGATATCTATA
>JBKJHR010000111.1:0-5571 GCA_046598695.1 Kapaibacterium sp. (SeqCode) | reverse complement strand
TCCACATGCCATCCGTAGAGGTCACCATTGAGGGGCGCTTCGGAGGAGGATCTTTTGCTATTTTCGAGTACCATCATCATTTTCATTTTCTATCTATACGTGTAAGAAACTTATTGGTTACAGATCACTTCTTCCCTCTCCACCCATGTGGAAGGGGAAAGCTTGGAGGTTCAGCTCCAAGCAGGGGGTGGTGCAACCATGTGCCTAATTATATTTCATCTGCACCAAGCCTGGACGCTTTTCATCCAAGGCGCGAAAGACGCTCGTGACTTTGCCCAAGACTTGGAAGCCGCTATCTTCCGTGATGGGGATGGGCTTGAAGCGGTCGTTCGCTGGTTCGAGCTCGAACTTGTTGCCACGTCGGTGGCGGAAGGTCTTGACCGTTGCCGAATCATCAAGCAGGGCAACGATAATATCGCCATTCTCTGCCGTATTCTGCTGACGGCAAATGACAAAATCGCCATCCATAATGCCCTTATCCTTCATGCTTTCGCCCTGCACCTTGAGCGCGAACATTTTCTCGGTATCTTTATTCGGCTTGAATGCCAAATACCCTTCGATGTTCTCCACAGCAAGTATCGGTGCACCGGCGGTCACACGACCCAAGACCGGCACGGAGCTAACGTGACGCATTCCACGCCCTTCCATAGTAGGACGTACGACGACGATAGAACGTGACAAACCAGGACCCGCTCGCTTGATAAAGCCCTTCTTTTCGAGAGCGTCAATATGCTTGCGCACACCGAATGTCGAGGTGATCTCCAGCGCATCGGCTATTTCCATGATCGTCGGAGGATATCCGGCGACGTCAATAAATTCTTCCACGAAATCCATGACCTGCGCCTGACGCGGCGGCAGGTTTTTGCGAATTACCATTTCTGTTGTTGCCATGATCGTTCTTTGTAAGCTAATGAAAAAATGTGAGATAGAGGGAAAAAGCACCCCGCTTTTCGCCATATTTCTCCCAAATAGGTGCCCTTAGAAGCACGTACTAATATAAGCAATCTTTTTCGCCTCCCACGAAAAACAGAATTATTTTTAGGTGCCTATATTTTTAGTCTTGAGTGATGAGTTGTTAACGGGCATGCGCGGCAAGCCCCTACGTTTTGTTTGGTCGGATGTATCGCTTTTTTTGTGTATGGCTTATTCCGATTCGCTTCTGCTCTCATACTCTGAACTCTTTTCTTTTGTGTGTGGGTTTTATGTGTATGGAACAGACATTCTCACATTTCTCATGAAGAAGAAGCTCTATATTGATACATCGGTGATAGGCGGATACTTCGATGAGGAGTTTGAGTTGGACACGAAATTATTTTTCAATCGTATATTTGAGAAGGAGTTTGATGTATATATTTCGGATATCAGTTTGATTGAACTACTCCCCGCACCACTTCACGTCCAAGAGTTTTTCGCGTCTATACCGAAAGAGTGTCTGTTCACTCTTGAATTCAATGACGAAGCAAAAGAACTTGCGAATACCTATTTGATTGAAAAAATACTCGGTAAAGCAAGTTTCAATGATGCATGTCATATTGCAATCGCAAGCGTGCACTCTCTCGATGTACTTGTGAGTTGGAACTTCAAACACATTGTGAACCTTGATAAAATTCTGTTGTTTAATGAAGTGAATAAGAAATTAGGTTATTCTACCATTGATATTCGCCCCCCAAAGGAGCTGATAAAGTATGAAGACTGACGTACACAATCCTTCGATAGTGTCATCAGCGGTGAAAGGTTTTCACTCCGTTGAGTTCTTTCGCGCGGTCAAGGAGAGAATTGCTAAGGAGACCTATGGCATGACGTTCGAGCAATTCAAAAAATACATGGCAGATAAGCTCAAGGAGAGTAAGGTTACGCCACTACAATAATGATTAGCTTTTTCGGTTGGGCACTCAATACCCCTTTATGAGCGTTTACATTCTTTAGAAAAACCGAAAAGCTAAAGGCGACCGCACTTTTAGCTTTTCTTTTTTTTTTGTCTATGGCTCATTCCGGCGACTCCGTTCTCATTCTCGATTTTGGTGCGCAATATACCCAGCTTATCGCTCGCCGCGTTCGCGAGCTTGGTATCTATGCTGAGATCTATCCTTGCACCGCTCCATACGCTGATATAGAAAAGTATAATCCCGCCGCGATCATTCTTTCCGGTGGACCTGCAAGCGTCTATGCGCCTGATTCGCCCAAGTGCGCGAAGGAAGTCTTTACCTCTGGCTTACCAATTCTCGGCATTTGCTATGGCTTGCAGATACTTGCGTATGAACTTGGCGGAGAAGTTGATAAGAGTGCCAAGCGCGAATACGGCAGAGCCGAACTTATCATTGACGATACGACGTGTCCGCTTTTTACTGATCTTGCCGAACGCGCAAGTGTATGGATGTCGCATGGCGATAAGTTAACGAAATTGCCGGATGGTTTTCGCGTCGTTGCGCATAGTAACAACGCACCGATCTGCGCAATTGCGAATGACGAAAAGAAAATGTATGGCGTACAATTCCACCCTGAGGTTGCTCATACAACAGGTGGTTCGCAATTGCTTGCAAATTTTCTTTTTGATGTTGCAGGATTAAAAGGCGGTTGGAATTCTTCGAACTTCATCGAAGCGACGATCAAAGAGATCAAAGATAAGGTTGGAGATAAGACGGTTATCTGTGCGCTCTCAGGTGGCGTTGATTCTGCTGTTGCGGCAGTGCTTGTGCATAAAGCGATCGGCAAGCAGCTCAAGTGTATTCACGTTGATAACGGCTTGATGCGCCGTGGCGAAAGCGCTGAGGTTGTGCATACCTTCCGCGATCACTTCGGAATAGATCTGGATTTCGCTGATGCTGTTGATCTTTTCTTGACACGTTTGGCAGGTGTTACTGAGCCTGAACAAAAGAGAAAAATTATCGGCAAAGCATTCATTGATGTCTTAGCCGAGGAAGCGAAGAAGTTTGAGGGTGCAAAGTTTTTAGTACAAGGGACGATCTATCCTGACGTGATAGAATCTGTTTCGTTCAAAGGTCCGTCAGCGACGATCAAGAGTCATCATAACGTCGGCGGCTTGCCGGAAATTATGGAGCTTGATCTCATCGAACCGCTGAGAGAATTATTCAAAGATGAAGTGCGCAATGTCGGTCGCGCACTCGGCATACCAGAGCATTTTATTGATCGTCATCCATTCCCAGGTCCGGGTCTTGCGATTCGCGTGATCGGCGATATAACGAAAGCGAAATTAGATGTGCTTCGCTCAGCTGATGCGATATTTATCGAAGAGCTCCGTGCGCAGAATCTCTATCATTCGGCATGGCAAGCGTTTGCAGTTCTCCTTCCGGTACAGACAGTTGGCGTTATGGGCGATGAGAGAACGTATGAAAATGTCTGCGCGATCAGGGCGGTCACAAGTGTTGACGGCATGACGGCAGATTGGGCTCGATTACCACATGATTTCCTCGCAACAGTATCAAATAGAATAAGTAACGAGGTCAAGGGAATCTCCCGAGTTGTCTATGATATAAGCTCGAAACCACCCGCAACGATCGAGTGGGAGTAAGTGGAGGAAAAATTTATTATTAAATAACCATCTTTTTTCGCAAATTACTTGGTTTTCGGCGAAAAATTGCTTATATTTGATGCGGAAACATTGCTCCCCTTGTTTCCGAAGTGCACTTTTCTCGTATAATGTTTTTCAGTTGCCTTTGAAAAAATACGAGAACACAACAATAAACTATGGATGCATCATTCGAACTGCATAGCAGTACGAGTCATTGATGGCAAATGATTGCGTACGTATTGCAGTGAGAATCAATTAATACTTATGTCCTATGAAGACGCGTAACATTTTACCCCGTTTCATTTCCTGCTTGTTTTTTGTTGCCCTTTTCTCTCTTAGCTTTCTCCGAACGTCATCGGCACAAATCCCGCGAACGATAAGCTATCAAGGCGCACTCTTCAATGGTAACGCACCGATCTCTGACGGGCAACACGTCATTACTGTTACGTTCTACGATAAACCCGTAGGCGGCAATATACTTTTCTCGGAATCTCACAATGCGCCTACCCGCGCAGGTATTTTTAATGTGATGATCGGCTCGGTGAGCTCTATGCCACCCGAACTGAAGTTCGATCGCATCTATTTTCTCGGATTAAAGGTTGATGGCGGCGAAGAATTAACTCCTCGCACACCGCTTGCTTCAGTGCCATACGCACTTCGCGCACCCATTGCAGATCTTGCTGAAGGACTTGCACCAAATGCGAAAGGACTTGTCACAAGCATCAATGAAATCGAAGGATCACTCCGTCTTCTTGTTGACTCTACCATAACACTCACGCAGAACGGGCAGACGATCACACTTCACGCCAACACGCCGGGTTCTGTAATTAAGAAGGGCATTGATACGATCAAGAGTCCGCAGCAAACGCTTCGTATTACAAATCCATCGGGTTCTGTCACGCAGATAGATGTTGCAGACTCTGCGATCAGCACGCAGAAACTTGCACGTGGCGCGGTAACAGGCGATAAGATCAATCAAGCCGGTGCAACGAACGGACAAGTATTGAAATGGAACGGCACATCATGGGTTCCTGCAACTGATGTTGGCACAGCTTACACGGCAGGCACAGGCATCACGATCGCAACAAGTGTGATTTCGGTCTCTCGTCCGTTGCCAAATGGCACGATCGTGAGTAGTACGCTTCGTTGGGATGGGACGAATTGGGTTGAGAATCCAAATTTACTCAATGATGCCAATGGTGTAACAACGGTAAAGAACAATGTCGAAATGACCAGCTCAGGCGCGGCACCGGAGCTTCGTCTTTATGAACCACTACCTTCTGGCACAAATTATTCTGCATTCAGATCGCAATCGCAGAATGGAAATATCACCTACACATTGCCAGCTTCGCTTCCTGCTTCACCTGGTGTGATGACCACGGATGCTGGAGGAAATCTGACATGGTCAACAGCATATTTATCAGGTATTGCAATTGATTCAACACTTAAGGGCAACGGTTCTGTAGCATCTCCACTTGGTATTGCACAACAAGGTGCGCTCGTCGGACAAGTGCTTGCATGGAATGGCACAACATGGTTGCCAAGTGCCGCAGGACTCACGAACGTAACGGCAAACGCCCCGATCACGGGAGTCGGAACAATCGCAAGCCCATTAAACTTAGCTCCTGCAGATGCCACAACGAACGGATATTTGCAATTTGTTGATTGGAATACATTCAACAATAAACTTTCGTCAGTAACCGCCGATGCTCCACTGAGTGGACTTGGTACGGCAGCAAGTCATTTGAAGTTAGTCAATGGCACGACCAATGGTAATGTCTTGACATGGAACGGTAGCAACTGGGTAGAAGCAGCACCGACAGGTTTAACGAGTGTCAGTGCAAATGCTCCTATCACAGGCACAGGCACAGTAGCAAATCCTTTAGTGATCTTATCGGCGAACGGCACACGTGACGGTTACTTAACTTCAAGCGACTGGACGATCTTCAACAATAAACTTTCGTCAGTAACCGCCGATGCTCCACTGAGTGGACTTGGTACGGCAGCAAGTCATTTGAAGTTAGTCAATGGCACGACCAATG
>JBKJHR010000018.1:0-11032 GCA_046598695.1 Kapaibacterium sp. (SeqCode) | reverse complement strand
CGCTCGCGGGTGAGCTTGAACTTGTCCGAAATTTCTTCCAATGCCATTGGGGATTGATCGTCAAGACCGTAGAATAATTCAAGTACTTCGCGTTCGCGGGTCGAGAGTGCGCTGAGTGCTCTCTTCACTTCAAGACGGAGCGAATCATTCATCAACACCATATCAGGTTGAAGCTGACCCGGATCGCTGAGGACATCAAGCAATCTGTTATCTTCGCCCTGCGCGAACGGTGCATCAACGGAAAGATGTCTTCCGGAAATCTTTAATGTCTCGGAGACCTCCGCCGAACTCATATCTAATTTTTCGGCAAGTTCAGATGCTGTTGGCTCACGCTCGAATTCCTGTTCGAGCTGAGAGAATTTTTTACCGATCTTATTCAATGCTCCGACGCGGTTAAGCGGCAAGCGAACGATACGCGATTGCTCCGCTAACGCTTGGAGGATGGATTGACGAATCCACCACACTGCGTAGGAGATAAACTTAAATCCACGAGTTTCATCGAATCGTTTTGCAGCTTTGATAAGGCCGAGGTTGCCTTCGTTGATAAGATCACCGAGTGAAAGTCCTTGATTCTGGTATTGTTTGGCAACAGAAACAACAAAGCGAAGATTTGCCTTCACGAGAACTTCAAGTGCGCGTTGCGCGTCAGACCCTCCATCAGGGTTCTTGATTCGCTTCGCGAGGCTGATCTCCATTTCAGAGTTCAAGAGATCCATTCTCCCGATCTCTTGCAAATACATATCGAGCGATTGGCTCTCTCTATTCGTGTACTGTTTAGAAATGCGCATAGTTTAAAGAGGTCTATCCAATTTTAATCGGCAATAGCGGTTTCAAAAACACAGTATGATATTACGGAAAAACAGTTTTTTCGGTTCCGACTTTATTCTCACGAAAAGGGAACCTCATCTGGTGAACGCAAAACGTTCACTATCGCAGCTTTCGAGTACTGCTCATATAATTTATTTGTAAGAACAACAAGTTTTGATGCCTGAGCCATTCCAAGTATTATTGCATCACGATCACTCAGCTCTATTGTTGCCTCACGTGCAAGAAGCGCAAAGGGCTGTGCTGTCCGTGCATTAAAGCCCAATACTCTGACCGCAGTAAGCATTTGTAAAATGACACGTTCCTCATCTTTTGATGTTGCCGAACGAAAAACTTCAAAGGCATTGAGCATCGTCGTATAGCACACGCCACGTGCAAGTGCTTTGCGAAGAACACTTGTTTCCGCACCAGAGTGATGAAGATAGTCCGTTAGGATATCTGTTTCGATAAGAAATTGCATCTTACTTGAGTGCTCCTTCTGCCGATAATGCTAAAGCAATGATTTCGGGTTCGATCTGTTGAATTTCAGAGATAAGCTCTACTTCGCTTTTCTCGCTTCCCTCTCGTTTATCCCATAAGACAAGATCGACAGGTGCATTCTCCTCGAACGTCGGATACGCTTCGCCAAGTGCAACGAACCAACCACTCTCATTCTGATGTAAAATACCGGATGTCTTTATAGGGCGTGCGGGCATTGGAAATATTTTTCGTGCTCTGCTAACTTCTGAATAAAAGGGTACGTTCCGTTGAGTAGGTCGTGCTAAAGTGTAATTGTGATGAGAAAGTAGCTGTTGCCGATTGCAAACTGCAAATTCTGACTTTAATGCATATCTACAGCAAATGGCCACGAGAATACAGAGAAGTTCAATATCCCCCACAATTTCCGGAAAAGCAATGAACTGAAAACAGGTCATCTGCGTTTACTTCGGGCTTGAAAAATGTCTATGCAGTATGTATAGACGTAACGTCTTTATTTGTAATGGCAAAACAACAAACATTCGGTGATAAAATGAAGAAGCAGTCGGTCGAACGCGTAGAGTTCGTCCCACAGCTCGGCAAAACGGCGAAATTAACGCCAGTTCGCTTCATTGGAATTGCAAAAAATGGTAAGGGATACCATTTTGAGGATCGTATCGCACGCTTGGCTGAGCCAGAAGGCGGCGGAGACCCTATCGTTATCTAAATCAAAAACTTAAGAACAGTATATCATGCCACCAAGAGCAAAAACGACAGGTCGCGGAGCGACATCAGGACCCGGCGGACGTCCAGGACAATACGGCGGACCTAATCAACGCAATAACAAGCGTGACCCAAATAAGAAGAAGGTTGATCCACTCAAACTTCGTGATATATCGTATGTTGATTACCGCGATATTCGCATCCTTGAGCGTTTCTTGAACGATCGCGGCAAGATTCTCCCAAACCGTATTACCGGTTTGAGCGCAGCTGGTCAGCGTCTTATTGAGACCTCGATCAAACACGCACGTCAGTTGGCGTTGCTTCCGTTCGTCGCAGGCGGAATGAAATAAGTTATCATCAGAGTATAAAGGAATAGCACAATGGCAAGAGTATGTGAATTAACAGGTGTAAAGCCCGTCGCAGGAAACAACGTTTCCCACGCGGTCAACCGTAGCAAAACCCGTTTTCTCCCGAACCTCCAAACCAAGCGCGTTTGGGATCCAGAGAATAACAAATTTATCAAGATCAAGGCAACAGCTCGCGCTTTCCGCACTCTTGATAAGAAGGGCTTCTCAGCCTTCAAGAACTTCGCACGATAACATCATTCGTGTAGAGAAAAAGTCGCTCACTATCAATGTGAGCGACTTTTGCATTTTATTACGCCTCATTGGCGTTCTTACTACCCGTGAAGGATACCCGATTCCAGCAGTTTCTCAAACGTCGCGAGCTACAAGTTCGCCGCATGTTTATTTCCTTCCTCTCACGCCGCGATCGGACTTCAGCCGCTCTTCCGCTTGAACTTCCATCATCACCAAAGATTCTCTTCCTTCGTCAAGATCGCCTCGGCGATGCGATCATCTCGACCCCGCTCATGGTAAGCCTGCACGGTAAATATCCGATGGCGAAGTTCATGGTCTTGCTCGGCGAGAACAACAAAGGCATTGCTCCTCTTTTACCAGGCAAGGCAGAATTTTTCATCTACCATAAGAATTTCTTGAAAGACATCTCAATGCTTCGCGACATCCGAAAGCTAAAGATCGATGTACTTATTGACCTGATGGATAATGCTTCGGCAACGTCCTCAATACTCGCGGCAATGATCGGCGCACGATATACCATCGGTATCGAAAAAGAAAATGCTTCGGTCTATAATGTACTCGTTCCTCGCATTGATAGGGCGCGCTATCATATCGCAAGACGCATTGCAGAATTGCTTCGTCCTTTTGGTATTGATCCAGAGAACGTTGACCTTCACTCAACACTCTCCGTTGCAACGCTACCGAAAGTGCAAGGACGCGTTGGATATAATATCTCAGCAGGTGTTGAATCCAGGACAGTACCAATCGAAAACAATGCAAAGATCGCTTCTGCTATTGCAGATTGCGAAGGCGTAAATGAGGTGTTAATTTTCGCTGATCCGAAAAGCACAACTGAGTTGAATGAGATCATAAAGCAAGCTGATAATCCGAGGGTTCGCGCCGCACAGATCACTCATTCGTATGCAGATTTTGCATCGCAACTGAGCACTTGTGAATATCTCTTTACACCTGATACATCAGCGGTTCATCTCGGAGCATCTCTCGGCATTCCAATTGTAGGGCTATATAAGCCTTTCCCTGCTGACTTGCATTACTGGACACCACTTGGTGTTCCTTATGAGTTGATCATCAAAGACTCCCTTAGTGATCTTCAAGCGAACGAAGTTGTTGAAGCATTTGAAAGACTTAGATCGAAAATACATTCTTCACAAGAGATCATGGAGGTAATGGCATGATATTTTCCAAATACCGTCGCCTGCTTCCGTATGCCAAACCGTTTCGCAGTAAGTTTATTCTTTCGTCTATTTTCAATATTCTCTCCGCACTGCTGGAGCCATTGAGTATTATCTCCTTGCTTCCCGCCCTCAATATTATTCTTGGGGAAGGGTCGAATGCAAATACGACAGCGACTGGAGTGCCTGTTCCGTCAATGATCGATAAGAAGAGCATTCTGGACTGGTTTACAACACAATTCACGGCAGGGACAAAAGAAGAATCACTCTTGAAGATCGCCGTCTTTATCTTTGTGATCTATGCGCTGAAAAATATATTCCAATATATAGGCAGTTATTTTATGATGCTCTTCGAGGGCGGGATGAGTAAGCGCATTCGTGACTCAGTCTTTGAAAAGCTCACTTCCCTTTCTATTGATTATTTTTATGATCGCAAGAGCGGTCAGCTCCTTGTCCGTGTAACGGACGATGTTGGTAGCGTAAATGGCACTATCACATCGAGCCTCACAACGCTTATTCGTGAGCCAATTTCAATATTGACAATTCTGATTTTTTTACTAAGTGTTAGCCCTATCCTTTCCCTCGTGGCAATTGGGATGTCCGTCTGTAGCTTGCTTCTGATAAACTTCTTTGGTAAGACGCTGAAAAGTTATGCCCACAAACTACAGCAAAATGTAGGTAATTTCCTTAGTGTTGCTCAAGAGACGATCTCCGGAATAAAGGTCGTGAAGTCTTTCGGCATGGAGCAGTATGAAGTGAAACGCTTCACCGATGAAACGAAGAATCATTTCCAAGTCTCACGTCGCTTAACGCGTATCCGCAATCTCATTAGTCCATTGAATGAGACCATTGCCATTACCGGATTTATTTTTATTCTATGGTTTGGTGGACATCAAGTTTTTGAAGGAAAGATGAAAGGTAGCGAATTGCTCAGTTTCCTTCCTGCATTGATCTTCTTAATGCAGCCGGTGCGTTCGCTCAGTGGCGTCTTTGGCAGACTTCATGAAGGTTCTGCTGCGGCAGAAAATATATTCACCGTGCTTGACGCTATGCCAAGTGTACCCTCAGGCACGATCACGGCACCAATGGAAATCACATCAGCGATCACCTTCGATGATGTGCATTTCTCTTACAAGAATGCGCAAGATGAGGCATTAACGGGAGTTTCGATCACGCTCGAGCCAAAGAAAATTCTTGCATTGGTTGGACCAAGCGGAGCAGGTAAGACAACATTCGTGGATCTTCTTGCTAGATTTTACGATCCCCTCAAAGGTTCTATTATCGTTGATGGTCGTGACATCCGCACCTATGATCTGACGAGTTTCCGCTCCCTCTTTGGCATCGTCACGCAAGACACTGTGCTGTTTCACGATTCGATCTATAACAATATATGCTACGGCAACCGGAGTGCAAGCCGCGAGGAAGTGATCGAAGCTGCAAAAGCAGCGAATGCCCATGAATTCATCATGGCAACACCGCAAGGATATGATACGATGGTCGGTGATCGCGGTGTAAGGATGTCAGGCGGTCAACGCCAACGCATTGCTATTGCTCGTGCCCTCGTGAAGAATCCACCGATACTTATTTTTGATGAGGCAACAAGTGCCCTTGATACCGAAAACGAAATGCTCGTACAAGAAGCGATAGAGCGTTTGCTACAAGAACGTACTGCTATTGTTATCGCACATCGCCTCTCCACAATCCAGAAAGCTGATAAGATCGCAGTGTTTGAAAAAGGAAAAATTGTTGAGATGGGTACGCATTCCACACTTCTTGCTGCTGACGGACTCTACAAAAGGCTACACTCACTTCAATTCATTGTAAACGGTACACAGCATGAGCAGTCAGTTACCCCCAACTGAGATATTCGAGAAGAAGAAGGAGTTCATTGCGGAGTTACGCAAGAAAGGCGAACGTACTGGTAAATCAAAGAGGTCTCCTCAGTGGTTAAAAAAGGCTGAGCATTACAATAAGAAATTCAGTTATCATCTTCTGGGCTGGCTCCTCAATAAAGGTCGTTACGTAAAGAAGCCACTGAAGCCTACTGATATTAAGAGTATCCTGTTTCTGCGCCCCGATGCCATTGGTGATATGATCGTGACTTCACCGCTATGGAGAATGCTCAAGAAGAGAAATCCGGATCTCATTATCGGAGTGGCGGGAAGTTTTCGCAACGTAGACTCTATTCGCGCTGATACAGATATTACTCATATCTACAGCTTTGACCTTGCGGATAAGAAGGCAACGGACGCCGAAATTCAGAATGTTAGGAAAGTACAATACGATGTTGTCGTTCTCTGCAAACTTGATCAGAAAGCGCGTGGCGCAGCACTTGCACGACGATGCTCGAAGAAGGCTATCACTGCGACGATCACATGGGATGATAGAATCCCCCATCATAAACTCTTTACAGCGATCGTCCATCTTCCGAAGCCTTTGCATAATAAGATCCGCATGGGTGAGCGGCTTGTGTATATGATAGAACATCTTTTCGATCTTGATCCTGTCACTGACTTTGAACGATCACCATCATTGATGATCGATCCTCACGTCTTTGATCGTACAAAGAACACGATCAATACACTTTACTCCGAACGCAAAGCATCAAAGCACATTGTTTTTAATACCCAAGCACGAAATGATTTTTTGGAGTGGGGATATGAAAATACTTTAAAGTTAGCACAAGACATTACGGAGCGCTTTCCAGATATGCTTGTACTCCTTACGACCTCTCCTATCCGTGAACCTGATCTTCTCGAATGGCTTTCGAAGCATAATGCGAATGAGCGTATTATGTATTTTCCAACACCTGATCTGCATGAGCTATTTAGTATCGTGAGGCTTTCGACAATGGTGATCACACCTGACACTTCTCTTGTTCACATGGCTTCAGCGGAACATAAACCATTGCTCTCGTTCTACCCTCGCTATCACTGTGATTGGCTGCCACAACAAATTCCATCGTACGTCCTACTTCCAAGAGAAGATGAACCTGTCAAAACAATCGAATATCAAAATGCTCTTGATGCAACCCTTGATCTGATGAATCCAAGTTCCGACACCGTTGTCAATAGATCAATGCATATCACAGGTAGGTCAGAGTTTTAGCCTATCAGTAATTTCTCTTTGAGAAATCTACCATTTACTGCAGTACCAATGGCGATGGTGTAAATGAAATAATAAAAATGATAAATGCAAGCCCACCGATAAGCTTGCGTCGGAAATCTAATGGTGTATTATCTGTCACAGCTGGGTGACGGAGCTTGACGAGGAAGAGGATCATCACAACCCATAGTATCCATGTGGAGCCACCGGGCACGATCAGTGAATTCATCCATAACGGTAAGAGGACATTCCTGCTCGCTAAGAACGTAATCACAAGTTCTGGTATTGAAAACATCGCAAGGATGCTGACGGTGGCAATACCTATCCAACGATGTGTTTTCTCGGAGAATAGACCGAACATTAAGTGTCCCCCATCCAACTGACCGACGGGAAGAAGATTCAATGCAGTTACAAACAATCCGAACCACCCTACGATAAGCATCGGATAGTGGTACATTTCACTCATTGGTGGAAGATACGCTCCGGAGGGAGCGAAAAGCTTTTCCATTATGGAATAGAGAATAGTCCTGCCAAAGATAAGATCACCACTCGCAGATGAAGTAACGTTTGGGTAACCAGGATGGATCTTTTGTAAATACTCGATTCCTGGCAGCGTAGCAAAACCGATCGCGAGTATTGCCACGCAAACGACAAATCCTGCAAGAGGACCTGCAACACCAATATCGAAAACGATCTTCTTGCTCGGCATCCTTTCGCGAGTACGTATGACGGCTCCGAACGTCCCAAAATTCGGCATAATGCCAAATGCCGCTCCGGGGAAAGGGATATAGTATGGCAATGTTACATCTATTTTGTGAATCCGCGATGCGATAAAATGCCCAAATTCATGTGCGGAGAGAAAAAGAAGGAGAAGTAAGGAATACTCTACTCCATAATGGAGATTTTCCAATTCAAGAGGATTATGCCCACTCCATGCAACACCTGCGATAGCCGTTGTAAAGAGCGTAAGCACAAATAACAAAATATGTAGCCATAGCTTTTGTGTGCCAATGACAGATTCAATGCGTTCAGAAATTGTCAAGTCCTTTTCAATAATGTTCTTCTCAATAAAACGAATTCCATGGGCGACTGTTTCACAAACTATCCTACTAATTCCATTACCCCTTTCATTCGCGTATTCTTTCCTGCCCAAGCATTAGCTTCTCGGGCGGCTTGCTCAAGTGAGTTGCCCATTACTTTCTCCAAAGCAAATACCGCACCGAATACGTCCCCTGAGCCAGTGGTATCAATCGTCTCAACCTTCTCGGCAGGGATCATAAATTTCTCTTGCGAGGAAATATCGTAAGCGATACAACCATTTTCCGCTCGTGTAAGGATCACGGAGCGATTTCTTGTAGCATCAACCAAACTTCGCAATGCCGCGACATACGGTATACTCGACCTCTGAGGGAAATAGAGTGCTTCATTCTGATTAAGCTGCAAGCTATCAGCGGCAATCGCCCATCTCTGCCATTTTTCTACCGGAGCAAAATGCCTGCCTCGTTCGGATAAACTTCCGAGTGTGAGGGCATGAACATCAAGGTGAATATGAGCATTAGTATTGATACGAAGCCATTCCATTGTTTCCACGCCAATATCGAAACCAGAGATCATGTTGATAAAAAGACCGTCAAGGGAGCGAAGTAGATCAACATCAAAATGCTCGGGCAATAATTCAGGCAATATCGAAGCGCAATGCTCTCGGCGATTCACCTCATCAGAATATACGAGTCGCACCCGATTATATTCAGCCGTGGCGCTTCGCGGAGAAAGGGAAAAGTCAAAATGCGTGAGGGTATCAAAGAATGGCTTGACAAGCTTTCCGTCACGCTCTGCTATAAAGGTCAGGGGATAAAAGGCAACATAATAGTGATTCTCCCTTGCAAGCCGCTCCATTGCTGCATAGGAATAGAGAATGCCACCGAGTTGCTGCGCTGTCATCTCGCCAGTCGGGGAGATGATCTCATCAATACAGGGTGCACCGATAATCCCGATCTTTTTCATTGAAGAGGTGTAGTAAATAGTTGTCGTGAACTTTGGACAGATAGAATCAAGATTTTATCACCATCAATCCGATACATGATTCGATATGATTTATATAGTATTTCTCGATAATCGGGAGAATTCAATTCAGGTATTTTCCTACCTGATAAAGGAAAAATTTCGAGCTGAAGTATTGTTTTCTCAATAATTGTGCTAATAAATCTTCCGGCATTTATAGGATTGTTTTCAGCGATGTAATCATGTATTGTTACCAATCTCTCAATGGCAGGTTCCGTCCAGATTACCGTCATTTCTTAGGCTCGGTTAACAAATATCGCACGTACTTCTTCGGTCGTATGAACACGTCCTTCTCTTATCGCTTCCTCTCCTTCAGCAATCCCTTCAATGATGTACTGCCTATACTGCGCTTCAAGCTCGTCTGTCCAATGCAATGGCCTTTCATCAATGGAATGGATAGATGTAGCGAATTCCACAACCTGCTCCTGTTCCTCCAAAGTAAGGCTATCAATCAACTCTATAAGTTCTGTTTTCGACATAGAGAATCTAACAAAACTAATGAAATCCTGTTCCACAGGCAAATTATTTATCAGACAAAATTGCTCAAATCTTTGTTATGTTGGCACTTATGAAACAAAAAATCCGCATAGCATCAGGTCAGGGATTTTGGGGCGATCTGCCGACGGCACCGATCGACCAAGTCAAACTTGCAAGTGCTTCATCCCCCATCGATTACATGATGATGGATTACCTCGCTGAGGTAACGATGTCTATCATGCAAAAGCAGAAACTCCGTGACCCAAATGCAGGCTATGCAAAAGACCTTGTGGATGTCATTGATGCGATCTTACCTGATATTGTTGAGAAAAATATTAAGGTTATTACCAATGGCGGTGGTGTAAATCCCGAAGCCTGCCGCGATGCGATCTTTGCCGTTGCCAGGAAACGTGGTATCAAGATCAAAGTTGGTGTTGTTCTCGGCGATAACATTCTCAGTGTGATCGATTCGCTGAATTCAAAAGGTCATGCCTTAAAAAATATGGAGACCGGTGAATCACTTGCACCTATCCGCGATAAAGTATTAAGTGCCAATGTGTATCTCGGTGCAGCACCGATCGTTGAAGCATTGAAGCAAGGTGCGCAGATCGTCATTACCGGACGCACGACCGATACAGGTCTGACACTTGCGCCGATGATCTATGAGTTCGGCTGGAGCGAAGATGATTGGGATAAACTTGCTGCTGGGACAGTCGCTGGTCATATTCTCGAATGCGGCGCACAAAGCTCAGGCGGTAATTTCTCCGCTGATTGGAAGAGTGTCAAAGATTTTGCAAATATCGGCTTCCCTATCGCTGAAGCATACCCCAATGGTGAGTTCATCATTACCAAGCATCCGAAGACGGGCGGCATGGTGAGCCGCGCAACCGTTGCAGAGCAATTACTCTATGAGATCGGCGACCCCAAAGAATACATCACTCCTGATTGCGTCGCAGATTTTACTTCGATCCATCTCGAAGATCTGGGCAAAAATCGAGTCAAGGTCTTTGGAATAAAAGGCAGACCTGCTACCGAATTCTACAAAGTATCCATGTCATATAACGACGGGTACTCAGCAATGATGTCATTGACCTATACGTGGCCTGATGCGATGGAAAAGGCAAAAATGGCGGATAAGATACTTCGTGCGCGACTAAAGAAGGCGAACTGTGTTTTTGAAGAAATGAGAACTGAATACTTAGGCTTTAATGCCTGTCATGCCGGTCTGACTCCGACGAAAGAATCTGACGTGCAAGAAGTCAACGTTCGCTTCGGTGTGCGGGGACAAGATAAGCGGTCTATCACGGAGTTTGGCAAGCACATTGCCCCACTCATTTTGACGGGTCCGCCAAGCGTAACCGGCTTTGCAGGTGGAAGACCGAAGCCGAACGATGTCGTGGCATATTGGCCTGCGCTCATCAAAAAAACAGCTATTACAACGAACGTAATCGTAGAGGAAGCATAAAATGAAAGTACAATTACTCGATATCTGTCATGCCCGTTCGGGCGATAAGGGTGATGCCGCGAATGTCGGATTGATCGCTCGTGAAGAAAGATTCTATCCGCTCATAAAGCAGAAAGTAACTTCGACCTTGCCTTCGCAAATTCCTTTGA
>JBKJHR010000251.1:0-7159 GCA_046598695.1 Kapaibacterium sp. (SeqCode) | reverse complement strand
CCCTCGTCTTTGAACCCCAAGTCTCCCCAACACATGTGGGGGAGACTTAGAGGGGGCAAAGCATGGGGGCAACACATGGTGCCAACAATTTACACATACCCATTTTCCCCCTTTCATCCTTCCGCGTTGATCCTTCATCCTTTCCCCAACAGGTGCCCATCAGGGTATGCTAAGTACCATATAAATCAACATTATAAGTTTACACACACACAAATTCCTCTCCTAAAACAACAAAGCCGGCTATGGAGCCGGCTTTGTTGGAATATGGGTGAGTTCTTGTATCTCATGGTGCAAATATACGAAATTTTTTCGCATTTTGCAAGGTGCCCATAGCACATATTTGAAAATAGTCTGTAAGTTATTGGAGTAGTAGGAGATACCATTCGTAGGGGCATGCCGCGCATGCCCTTTTTTCGATGTTTCTATGATCTCACAAAAAAAAGGCACATTTTCATGTGCCCTTACAGAGTAAATTACTCAGTTAGAAGGTGATTCCCAATCGTCCATTGCCATGATTCCGCCATCAGGGCTTTTGCATGTCACTGAGATCTGGAACGTACCGTCGCCATCAACATCTCCTGTTGCTACGAAAGTAGGGCTGCTTTTGTCAAGTTCTTTGGTAATGACGAATGGCTTGTGCATACGCTTTCCTGTTGGCAATCCCGAAGCAGCGTCACGTGGTGATACGATCTCGTGGTCAGTTGCCATTTTCCCCGTCGGCAACCCTGAGCCAGCGTCACGTGGGCTGATCACATCGCACGTAAAAATGATCTTTCCAAAGTTCATGGACTTTGAGCGGTTTGCCTTTTCTTTTGCCTTCATTAATGCTGTACCTTGTGCATCACAAAGCGTGAAGGTGTAATTTCCGCCAGTCATACCTGTTACCGTTGCTTTGCAAGCTCCGGCAGAACATGTAAGCGGAACAATGCGAGACTTTCCGCCACCTTTGATGTTTAAGTACATATTCAACGCAGCAAATGACGATGAAGCCATTCCGAGAATCGCAAGAACGAAGAATGATTTTATGAGTGTTTTCATACGAGTGTTTGGTTTATGAAATGCTAACAAAAATAAGCAATTATACAGTATCAACGAACCAGAATGAAACTCCGTGACAGCTTTTGGGTATTATGAATAACTATTCATTCCGCGGCTTTTCCTTGTAAGCAATGAAATCACAACATCTTAGCATTGCAATACTCCTTTTCGGCTCGGTTGCCAGCTATTCGCAGATGCCTGAAAAGCTCCCGAATGCTGTCAATAATGCAGAAGTGAGCGAGATCCTCCCCGTTATCTCCGCCGACGGAAAGACGCTCTATTTCACCCGTCCCAGAAAAAATGCCGATGGCGAAGATGTGCTGGATATATGGTATAGTGATATTGATTCGCATGGGAGGTTCAAGCCTGCGCAAGTCCTCGGCGGAAAATTAAGCTCACGTTTCGGCGTTGCGGTCACGAGTATTTCACCTGATAACAACACACTCTATATCATCGGCAAATTCCAAAAGAATACTCCGCCCGATGAGCGTGTGTATGAATCACACAGAACCACAAACGGTTGGTCGCAACCAACGACGATTCGCATTCAGAATTTGAACGTACGCGGAGCAAATACTGATTATTCATTCGGTCCCGATCAGAAGACACTCATCATGGCACTCAACCGTGATTCATCACTTGGCGAAGCTGATCTGTATGTGAGCTTCTTGGATGAAGCAAGACATGAATGGACTACTCCGCTCTGGCTCGGTGCAAATGTCAATTCATCATCGTTCGAGATGACACCAACTCTTGCATCAGATAACCGTACGCTCTATTTCTCAAGTACGAGAGCCGGTGGTTACGGAGCAGTAGATGTTTATAAAACAATTCGCTTAGATGAAAGCTGGACGAAGTGGTCGAAGCCAGAAAATCTCGGAGAAGGGATCAACCGAAAAGGACGCACGACATACTACACCGAAGCCGCGAATGGTAAGATGGCATATTTTGCATGGCGTGAAGATTCCTATTCTACGTTGGATATTTACCGCTTCGCTATCACCAAACGGTCGGCGTTGGCACTTCTTGTAACGGGTACGGTAAAAGATGAGAGTGGCAATCCACTCGAAGCTGGCATCCGCTATGAACGCCTATCCGACGGCAAGCAGCTTGGCTTTGCACGAACAGACCCTGCCAATGGAGCATATCAGATCGCACTTCCGCCTGGTGATAAGTATGGTATTCGTGCAGAATTGAATGGATATATTTCTGTGAGCGAGAATATAACTGTGACAGAAAAGAATCTTGAGGAATCGAGAAATCTTGACCTCGTTCTCGTAAAGATAAAAGAGAATGTGCCGATACGCTTGAATAATATCTTCTTTGAGCTTGATAAGGCGACACTCCTTCCCGAATCCTTTGCCGAACTCAATAGATTAAAGAAGATCCTTGATGATGATAGAACACTTCACATCTCGATAGACGGGCATACTGATTCCACCGGATCGGCAGAGCATAACAAACAGCTTTCAACGGCACGCGCAGAATCAGTAAAATCATATTTAGTATCAAAAGGGATTGATGCACCAAGACTCAGTGCAAATGGCTTCGGCTCCGAACGCCCCATAGCACCGAACGCGACCGAAGAAGATCGCGCAAAGAATCGTAGAGTGGAATTTCGAATTCAGAAACAGATGTAAAGAACTTAATTCATCACAAGCGGCGGTGCGGCGGCAGGTGCACGGTCGGTAACAGAGAGACCGTGAAGTTCTATTGTCATAAAGCGATACATGGGGAATTTCTCTAATATCTGCAATGCGCCATCTTCGTTCTCGGCAAAGATCACCATCCACATTTTTGTACGATCCAAATTCAAGCTAAACGTCGCGATCACTCCCGCTTGCAATAAGCGACCGATCATCTGACGCTGACGCGGGATGAGGTTGATAAACTCTTCATCCTTGTAATACGGCAACTCAGCTTCCACCATAAACATATTCATACGTGTCTCTCTTCTTCTAAGTAATAAGGGTCTTACGCATTCGCGAAGAATTGTAACAGTCCCTTTGCGGCATTAAATTTCTTAATAATGATATGCGGAAGTTTTGAGCTTTGCAGATCGTCCTTTGTAAGGTCTCCGCCGAATGTATATTCCTTCATCTTTAGCCATGTGAGAGCAGGATGTTCTATATCATATCCTTTCGGTGGACGAACGAGAGATGCACCGACAATGCCCTTCGGATATTCTTTCAAAAATACTTTATCCTTCGCAAGCTTATCTAAGAGAGTATGTTCACTCGCGATCTTTTCACGAAGACGTTTGAGAAAGGGAGAGCTTGGCATATAAGCCCCGCCGCCAACATACACCTTCATGCCTTTCGCTCCTTCCGGCTCCATGCCCAAATACATTCCCGTCCACTCATCATCCTTCATTCCATCAAAGGGGAAGACGATACCAATATGCGTTTTGTACGGGGATTTATCTTTCGAGAAACGAATATCACGGTTGATACGGAACAGCGAACGCTTTATAGTAGCAACAAGCGGCAAGCCTGCATCTTTCAGATGCTCAGCCATCGTCTCAACGAATGCCTTGGCAGGCTCGCGAAGATACTCTTCGTACTCCGCACGATGTGCATCAAACCATTCTTTATTGTTATTTTTCTTCAAACCATGCAAGAACGTGAATGCCTCGGTTGGGAAGCCATCAAACTCCATCGGTGGAGGTGTACTATCAAGCACAAACTCTTTCTTTTTCATCGCACTCTTTTATAGATCATTACTCTGCCTACAGAATCATTCAATACATAGTTGACTCCGAAGCGTTTCGCTGACTCCGTTATCTCTGTTGCGAATTCATCCCAATCAGCAATATATTCAAAGTTATTATCGACGACGTATTTTCCTATCTCATTTTGCTTCCTCGCTAGCAACGCTTGATAATTTACTTTGCCGTCAAGGTTTACAACATTCGGCGCGATGAAGCCTGCTGTGCCTGATTGATACATACCGACCCTATCATTCGGATGCTTATTTGCCCACTGCCCAACCTTCACAAGATCAGGGTATTCTTTCGTTACAAAATAATAACCATAGCGCGAAAAACTAAAGAGAAAAGCGAGGACAAGAACTGTGTACAATACGTACTTTCCATTCTTGATCTTCTGAAGATATTCGATCACAACCGGAATCATCGTGCTTGCGATGATAAGTATGAGGATACGAAATGGATTGAAATAGCGCGCAAGAAAGTGTGGAGCCGCAAAAAAGAATGTATAATATAATGCAAAGATGATCGAGGCAAGAAGGAGCGGCATAAGGACAGAAAAGTCGTATCTATTCTTTGCGATAGCCCAAGCATTTGTTCTTCTGATAATGAATGGTACACATAATCCCACAGCAACGAGCCAGAGCGCTAAGTATATCGTGGGGATCTCGACGGATTTCGGCAAGAAAAAGAACACACTGAATATATCGGCAACCACAGCAAGTGCGCTCTTGATATTCCGCAAATATTCAACCCCCATTGACTCCGCCGATGCGCTCTGCGGGAGAATACTACCAAACGTAGAATAATTATACCACCACCACGGCGTTGAGACAAAGAATGCCGATAAGCCAATGATAGCAGCGTTCTTCACGCCAAAACCTTTTTGTTTCCACACTTCATACAAGCAGATCATCCCGACAAGAATGACAGCATCAACACGTGCAAGGACCGTGAAGCCGAGAAAGATCCCAAGAATGAGTAACTGCGTGAATGAAACGGTGTTCGTCGAACGCTTTTGGAGTATTCGTGCATAAAGCAACAACGACAGAAGTAAGAGCATGGAATACAGTCCCGTTTCCAAGCCGCAAAATGTATGGACGATCACCGCATAAAGCGTGCTCCAAAGTACTGCCGCAATAAGCGGTGGCGATTTCCAGAATTGCTCGTCATTCTTAGTACTCTTCTTACGCTGTAAAGTACTAACCAACATTGCGATGAGAAGCACCGAAAGCGCATCTATCAGTGCAATAAGGATGAATGAGAGGCGAAGTGTGAGGAGCTTGTCGAAGTCGGCAAGCTTGAAGATCGGTGCGTAGAGGACGACGATAAGCGGTTGTACGCCATTTGTGGGGTTAATACCATCAACGGAAAATCCTTCCCCTTTTGCAAAATGTTCTGCACAACTATAGAGATAGTAGGAGTCTTCGATATAGGGACGAGCATATATTCTTTCCTCGCTTCTGAGCATTAATGCCAACCTCATCACGATCGTGATGAAGACGATAACGCCAAGAGCTTTCTTTTCGCGAAGGGAGAAAAGAGATACGGTCATATCTTGCCGTCAAGAAGCTTTCCGAGTGCGGCGCGAGCGCGATGAAGATGTACTTTCACCGTACCCATCGGCAAATGAAGAACTTTCGCAATATCCTCATATTCAAGATCGTCATTATGGCGAAGACGGATGATCCTCTTGTAATTCTCCGGAAGCTGTTCGATAGCATCTTCGATCAAGCGAGAACGCTCGTCATTGAGCATGATCTGTTCAGGGATCCATGAAGAATCGGTTATCTCAAAATCCTTGCTGTCATCGTCACTCTTGCTATCGTAATTTGATGGCGGTGCGCTGATCGAAAATACAGAAAGCTTCTTACGACGAAGATGGTCAATAGCATGGTTTGTCGCAATGCGATAGAGCCATGTCGAAAAAGCATATTCTTCGGAATACGAATCGAGATGTAAGAATGCCTTTGTAAGAGATTCCTGCACAAGGTCTTCAATTTCATCAGTCGTTGCGGTGCGCGCTATCGGGCGAATCAATCGCTCAATGCCACGCTTATGCCGCTTGACAAGCTCACTATATGCCCGCTGTTCCCCGCCTCTGGCACGGCGCACGAGTGCCTTATCCTCAAGTTGACGCTCCGTGTTTTCCTTGAGCGGCTTTTTAGGCGGGGCCTTTGGCTCCGCAGCAACAGGGACAACCACCGGCACCGCTACGGGAGCAGACGTCTTAGGCTTCTTTGCAGGTGCAGCTTTCTTTGCAGAAGGCGCAGGAGATTTCGTTATATGTGTTTTGGCTTTAGCCAATGAGATAATTTCAGGTAAATGATTGCCTAACAACAAATTTACGGGAGGAAAATGCGATAAAAATAAAGCACCGCTTTTGGGTGGGGCTTCTTTTTGAAGAAGCTGTTACATGATTTTCACAATTGTTGTAAAAAAAAACAGTCGCTTTTTGAGCGACTGTTTTGATCGGACACAATTTGCGTAGATCTTATTGGCAACCTTCTACGACCTTGACAGAAATTCTTCTGTTCAAAATACGTGCTGCTTCAAGCTCGCTCGCTGATGCATTCGTGGGTTCATAAACAGCGTCATCACTTGTTCCTAAACCAACAGTGCTGACGATCTTAGATGAACTTACACCTTGCTCGATCAACCACTGCTTGATCTTGCGTGCGCGCATTTCGGATAACTCCTGATTGCGAGCGACAGTACCTTCATGGCTTGCATGACCTTGAATCTCAACTGTAAGAGATGGGCACTGATTGACAAGTGACTTGATGTTACGCAAGTTCTGTAAGTTACCTGGGATTGCAGTATTGAACTCGTCGGTATTCACGACAAAGAGTGTACCAGGGAAATTATAGATCGTGTTCTTGACAGCGCGAGTTCTGAATACGGTATCAGTCTCACGGATAACGATCGTATCACCTTTGATGATATTCGTGGTATAGGTATTATTGATCGTCGTCTGATTGGTCGTGCGGTCAATGATCTCCGTTGTAGATGTTTTTTCGATCGGCGGAGCGAAGATATAATAACTAAATCCAAGTCCCATCGTCACGAACGCATCTTGTCTGTAATCAAGTGGGTTTGAATAATCATCGATCCAGTCAGTACCTGTCAAATGGAGTAAGCCTTTACCGTTAAAAGTAACTTTCTCAGAAATGTACATTTCAAATCCTACGCCTAAGACACCACCAATGACGTCTTTGGAATATGCTGATGTTGCATTACCACGTAAGTTCTTATCATCAGCATCATTTGGCTCGAAGTTAAGTGCTTCGATACCTGCGATGAAGTACGGTACAAATGTTTCTTGCGGAAACACATTGTATGAAAGCATGAGATCCCAACCGCCAACACGTGTATGGTTGATCGTACCATCAACGCCTGGGCTTGCTGTACTTG
>JBKJHR010000087.1:0-3158 GCA_046598695.1 Kapaibacterium sp. (SeqCode) | reverse complement strand
GCATCTTGCTGAAGAGATCAGGGAGCGCACGAAAACAAAAGAACCAATCCCTTCCGAACCGGAACGCCTCTCAAGCGATTTCGCTGCATGGCTTGCACGGACAGGCGATACGCGCACCATCATTGTTATTGATGCGCTGAACCAACTCGACGAACGTTCGCATCATCTCGGTTGGCTGCCCGAACATCTGCCAGAGAATGTGACGATCGTCTGTTCGACTACTTCGGCGGAGATGCGCGATGAATTAGTACGTCGCGGTTTTCTTCTTGTTGAGATCGCCCACTTGAGCAAAGGAGAACGCGAAGCGATCATCGTCAGATATTTAAGTGAATATCATAAGGCACTTTCGGTCGAGCACATCGAACGCATTGCGCACGATGAGAAAAGTGCAAGTCCACTTTTTTTGCGAACAGTGTTGGAAGAACTTCGCACAAGTGCGAACTTCGAAAAGCTTGATCGGCTCATTCAGCATTACATGAGTGTAGATTCACTTGATGAATTATTCCAACGCGTGCTCGAACGCATGGAAGAAGATTATGGCACGCGCACGGTGCGTGATGTGATGGGCTTTCTTTGGGCATCGCGGCGCGGACTTGCTGAGCATGAACTCGGCGAGATGATCCCGATCTCGCGCGTCCGCCTGTCATCCTTCCTCATGGCACTTGATTATCATCTGCATCGCAATGAAGGCATTCTGGCATTCTTCCATGACTATCTCCGCCGCGCCGTCGAAGCGCGTTACGCATCGAGCGAAGCACATCAGAAAAAGCTCCACGCCGAAGTTGCTCGCTTCATGCGCACGCAACCCACAAACGACCGCCGCGCCAGTGAAGAGCCATGGCAATGGGAGAGGGTACATGATTGGGAAGAATTACGGAATACTTTAGTCAATATCGAACTCTTTCCATATCTTGCAAAGAAAGAGCGTCAATACGAATTGCTTGGGTATTGGCGGACGCTCAAAGGGAAATATGACCTTGCAAAAGAATATGACGCATGTCTTGCAAAGATGAAAGCCGAGAATGTTTCGCCGGCACTCATCCGCGAAATCTGCCATGTTCTTTCGGATTTCTTGAAAGTCTGCGGACAATATGATGCAGCAGAGCACGTACTGATGGTCTCCGCCGAATGCTCATTACAACTTCCCCTTACGGAAGCCGACCATGCCGAAGAACAAACGCTCTTAGCTGATGTGTACTATTATCAATCGAAGTATGAGAAGGCACTGATACTTTACGAAGGAATCAAAGAGGCTTATAATAGAATTTATGGGGCTTCGGATAAAAAAACACTCTTTGTGAAAAACAGCTTCGGAACAATTTCTACTCTCTCCGGCAAAGTACAAGAAGGAATTGATATACTAACTGACTGCCTCAAGGATTATCAAACATTTTACCCCGAAGCATATCTTGATATTATGGGGGTACTCACTAATCTAGGAACTGCTTATAACCTACAACGAAACAATACTAAAGCTTTAGAGTGCATTGAAGAGTCGGTAAAAATTGTCGAGATGAAAGAAGGGGTAAATAGTCCGGGGCTTATTCTCCCTTTGATTGGTTGTGGTGTGATGAATCGTCGCTTATCAAAGATAGAAGATGCTGAAAAATGTTATCAGAGAGCGTATAATATCTCGTCGAAATATCTTGGGCATCAACATCCATCAACTGCAAGAGTCTTGTTTAATTTAGCTGCACTGAATTATTTTGGAAAGAATAATTATGAACTCTGCATAGAACTCTGTACAAAATCATTCCACATCTGGAAAAAAGCACTTGGCATCACACATAAAGACACGCTTTTGGTGTTGGAGTTTATGGGGTTGCAAGCTGAGATCGTTGAAATTAAGAATACCGCTCTTCAACTTATTGATACTACCTTACAAGAAATAAAAGCAACAGATATTGTGAGTGACGAGGCAGTGAGTATATTGCACGATTATAAAGAAAAGGTGCAGACATCTATAAGCAAACTCTCAGGCACTGCTTTTGCAAATGATTCGATCTCGACAATAACAGAATGAGCCCGCCGTGGCGGACTCATTCTCTCTTGAACGTGATTTGTGGCTAGTCTTTTTAAGATCTCTCACTTCGGCTCAGGATGACATCCTGTTTAGCTAACCTCTTTCCCTGAGGGGAAGAAGCATAAGCGAGAACGTTTGTGTGACTACATCATTTCTGTGGTTGATACTTGCCATTTCCGCTCCAAGGTTTAGGATTTAACTTTTTCGCGTAGGGGAAGAGTTCTTTAAAACTCATTAGAGTATCGGTTGGAGGATGAACGATGACCTGCACACTATAGAAGTCGCATTGTTGGGTTCCACAAGGATTCCAATAGTTTCCTTGTAATTCAGGACACCCACTATTATTCAGTACCTGCTGAAGTACAGCATGCGTAAATGGATGTGGAGTCATATTCAGAGGAGTTGTTGCAAGAACCCTCACCTCAAAATTTGCATCCCCGCTGAAATTCACTATTCCTGGTGTCCCATCCATAGGGAGAGGATACGTCTGTGTCGTAGGTGTCCCTGATGTGGGTATTCTATCTACAACCACCATTGATTGAATGCTCGAACTCGCCGTTGCGATCAGATTAAGAGTGCTTGTGCAGTTTGCGACATGAAATTTGATGGGGTCTGATGGCTCAGGCGGGATGATGATATCGGAGAGGCAACACGCCACTTGTATTGCCGCGAGTGGTGCGGGTTGGGGCGGGGGTTGTGGCTCCTTCGTTTCGCACGATGAAAGAGCAAGCATAGATGCAAGCAAAGAGAATGCAATGAGTTTTTTCATGATATCTGGGGTTTTGTGGTTGAATGAAGGCGCAAATATACAACATTCCTGTGGGGAGTTCCAAATTTATTTTTGCAAAAACGTGAGAAAACCACCCCTACGCATTTATGGAGGGGGTGCTGTTGGTTCGGGGCGTGCCCCTGGGCGAACCGTTCACTCGGATTACTCAGACTACCATGTCATTCACCCCTATTCTGATAATGGTAACTTCTGCCTCTGGAATGTGTTCTTATATATATGAATGCTTTTTTCGGAAATGTCGTTAGCATTCCTCACAAAAGTCGTTGTCGTTTATCTCTTTTTTTATCTATATTGTCCATGAGAATCATTCGCTTTAGCGTTCTTTCTTTGTTCGTTCTGTGTGCA
>JBKJHR010000181.1:0-6791 GCA_046598695.1 Kapaibacterium sp. (SeqCode) | reverse complement strand
AATTGTAACCAACGGATGATTCCCCTCATCTTTTTGCAGGATGTAACAGGCTTTATGGTCGGTTCACGAAGCGAACATGGTGGCATTATCAAGGACGGTGCGAAGATGGTCAATGCTGTTGCGAATTCTGTTGTCCCGAAGTTTACATTCATTGTTGGGAATTCTTATGGCGCTGGAAATTATGCAATGTGCGGCAAAGCATACGATCCCCGTTTGATCTTTAGCTGGCATTCATCGCAGCTTGCAGTGATGAGCGGAGGTTCGGCATCGAAGACATTGCTTTCGATCAAAATGGCATCACTTGAAAAGATCGGCGAGAAGATCACACCAGAACGTCAGCAAGAAATGCTGAAAGAAATTCAAGACCGTTACGATAGCCAAACCCACGCCACCTATGGGGCAGCAAGACTTTGGACAGACGGGATCATTGATCCACGTCAAACCCGCGACATAATTTCACTCGGTATAGAAATGGCAAGTCATAATCCTGACATACCCAAGTTTAATCCGGGAGTGATACAGACCTAAACATATCAGCGATACAATCCCATCATATCCATAAACAGCTCCACACCGTTGCGGATGAGATAGCGAACACTCTTCCCTTCTGCGATACGTGTACGGATTTCTCTTGAAGATATTTCTATAGTGGGGGTATCGAGATAGGTTAACACACCCCCGACCGGTCTCAAGAGGGGAGTTGGATTCGACACACCCTCGTCCTTTCTCGAAAGGAGAATTACATTCCCCTCTTGAGAGGGGTCAGGGGTGTGTATAACCCGATCAAGTACAACAACTGTTGATAATTTGACTATCTCTTCGGGAGATTTCCACTCAGCAAATTCCGCAACATTATCTTTGCCAATAAAGAAAAAAAGTTGATCATGGGGATAAAGCCTATGAAAATGCTCTAATGTATCAACAGTGTATGTCGTATGAACGGCATTGACTTCAACGTCGCTTACCTCAAAGATCGGATTTCCCGCAACGGCAAGTTTTGTCATTGCATACCGTTGATCGGCACTTGCAACAAGCTGCCCTTGCTTGAAGGGATGTTTGCCTGATGGGACAAATATCACCTTATCAAGAGCGAGGTACTCTGCTGCATACTGTGCAGCGATCAAATGACCAAGATGTGGTGGATCAAATGCGCCACCAAAAACTCCAATTTTCAATGAAGTCTCACTCATTACTATTTCTTTAAAATAATGAATTCTGTTCGACGGTTTCTTTGGCGATTCTCTTCCGTGTCGTTAGGGGCAATAGGTCTGGTCGATCCATAGCCCTTCGCATTCACCCGCCCTGCATTTATTCCCTTTGAAAGTATATATTCCCTCACTGCTTCTGCGCGGTTCTGCGAGAGTGGGATATTTGCCGCAGTCGTGCCAACACTATCAGTATGACCGGAAATTTGAATTTTTATCTTCGGATTATCTTTCAAGAACTTCACGATATTATTCAACTCCGTCGTTGACTCGACGCGAAGCGTTGCCTTATTAAAATCAAAGAAAATATTGTTGAGTGGGATAACTGTTGTTCCAGTATCAACCGTCGCAATAACTGAAGTATCCACAGGAGTGAGGTAGATATTGTAGGTTAGCTCACGATATTTTGCAGTATCTGGTGGAGTGTAATTTTGGCTAAAGAAGGCATAGCCTTTTGCTGTTGCTGTAACTCCGTATTCCGCACCAACAGGTAGTGTTATGAAAAACTGCCCCGTCGAAGAATTTGAATTGTAAACGAAAAGTAGCTCATCTTTCGCAAGGTTTGTCAACTCGATCTTAGCACCGATAGGCTTTTGCGTTCTCTTATCAAAGACTTTGCCAACGACGAGAGTTACCGCCGCAGGTCGAAGATTCTCAGGTAGAATGGCTTCATAAATATCAGTATTGGTACCTGAACGTTGCGAGTCATAATATATCTTATCCCCTCTTGCAGGTATCGTCAAAAACTCATCTTCACCTTCGCTATTGATCGGTGAACCGAGATTGACCGGAGCGCTCCAGGTATTATCCTCATTCTTACGTGTCATAAAGAGATCGTGATCGCCGTACCCCGGATGTCCATTCGATGAGAAATACAGAGTTTTCCCATCAGCCGCAATAAATGGTGAGCGCTCAGATCCATCGGTATTGATCTGCTCACCAAGATTAAGAGGCAATCCCCACGTACCATCTGTATTTCTATAAACGACCCAAATATCTTCTGAACCTTGAATTGACCCCATTCTCTTGGATGAGAAATACATCGTACTACCATCTGCACTCACTGATGGCTGTGCATCCCATTGAGGGTCATTGATCGGACGGCCTAAATTCTTCGGCGTGCTCCAAGTGAGTCCGTCCAGATGAGACGAATAAAGATCGCAGTCTCCTGCGCCTTCTGGGCGGCGGCATAGTGAAAAGAAAACTGTTTGTCCATCAGCGGTTATAGAAGCCGCTCCCTCATCCTCAATCGTATTTATTGGCGATGCGACAGCTTTGGGGTCACTCCAATTTCCAAGACTATCTTTCAGTGAATAAAATATGTCGTCTCCATAATCCGAAGTCTCTGAATATTTATTCAGATTTGTTGACGGGCGACGCGATGTAAAGATCAGTAGTTTCCCATCAGCTGTAACTGAAGGTGCAAACTCGTTGTATGGCGAGTTGATGTTTGGCACTAGCTTGGGTTCGTCTGTATTCTTCGGAGCTTTGCGAAGTTCGGCGCTTTGCTCAATATACCCAACATATTTAAACGCCTCGCGTGATGCGGCACTATCCTCTGAAATAACGGGCTTTAACTTCTTGAGGAAGAGCTTGTACGCAGCAAAGGAGCTATCGGTATTATGCATTGCGCGGTAGCTCAAGCCAAGATTGAGGTAATTATAGTCATCAAAAGTCGAGTCAATGGCAATGGCTCGATGGTAGAATTGGATCGCTTTGGGATAGTTACGGAGTCGCTGATACATTGCAGCAATACGCTGCACAGGATACGGGTACTTTGGATCAGCAGCTATCGCTTGATTATAGCGATAGAGCGCCTCAGCGAATTTCCCTTGTTGCTCAAGCTCGTATCCTTCGCGGGAAAATTTCAGTGCATCTTTATTCGTCTGAGCAAAAACTGTACCCGAAGCAAGAATTGCCACGAAAATAAAAACAGTTATAGATCGCTTCATGAAACGATAGTTAGTATTAATATATGTACGTCGTAGCAATTATTCGGTTTCTTCGTCCCCTTCCTTTTTCTGTGGTGTTGGTCGCTTATCATCAAACGAGACCTGTAAGACTTCTTTCGGTGTGCGTTTGAGCACAATTACTTCAACCCCAGCGGTTTCTTTTCGTTCACCGGTCTCTGGTAAATGCCCGAAAAGCTTTGATACAAATCCACCAACAGAATCATAATCATCGTTCTCAGGCAAGACAAAATTCTTGAAGTATTCTTCAAAATATCCATTCGCATCCGCAACGCCGAGCGAAGTCGGCATTGTCAATGATCTTCGTGCTTCGTCGAATTGAGGCGGCGGCACTTCTTCATCATATTCATCTTGAATTTCACCAACGATCTCTTCGATAATATCTTCGAGAGTTACGATACCAGCTGTACCACCAAACTCATCTACGACAACAGCCATGTGCTGTTTCTTGAGTTGTAGTTCTCGCAGTAGTTCTGAGATAAGTTTAGTCTCAGGCACAAACAGAGGCGGACGAATAATATCAAAAAGTAAGATCAGATCAGGATGTTCAATAAGTGCAAGTACGTCTTTTGAATAAACAATACCAAGCACATCATCAAGCGTATCGCGATAGACAGGATGACGAGTATAGCCCTCGGCAACAAGCCGCTCAATTACCTTTTCTCTGGTGGTCTCTATTTCAATGCCTATCACACGAGTCCGAGGGATCATAACCTCTCTCACGGTCGTCTCCCTGAAATCTAAGATATTTTCAATGAGCTCGTTCTCCGTCTTATCAAGCATTCCTGTTCGTGCGCCTTCTTCGAGCATCACGCGAAATTCTTCATCGGATATGCGGCTTTCGGCAAAGCTTGCTTTATCTTTGAAGGGGCGAAGTACAGCATTTGCGAACAAAACAGGGACATGGATAAGGGGTTTAATTACTTTAATTGATGCTCGTAAGAACTCGCCCAAGAAGAGTGAGATCTTGAGATTTTGATGCAGAGCAACTGATTTAGGAATCAGTCCACCAAATGTAAGCAATAGCGCCAGAAGAACAAGTGAAGTACAAATGATGGCAACGGTAACGCTCAAGCCAAAGCTCCAGCCCGCACTTCGCATCAATACATCCCTAACTTCTTCGAGTGCTATAAAGCTTGCGAACGTTGCAGCTAAGATCACAGCAAAACCTGAGCCGCTTTGCACTGTTGCAAGAAATTCTTCCGGTTGTGCTTTCAGATCAAGAACAGCCTTCGCCTTACGTTTGAGCTTTTTGGGGGACTCTTCGTCTTCGACTAGCTCGCGCAACCGACTTTTACGCACAGTCAACACGCTCGTCTCAGCGAAGGAGAAGAAGGCGTGAAATAGGATCGCCAGTAGAACAAGGATGATTTCGAGTGATAGCGGAAGCATTGTATTACATTGATTCCGGAGCCGTCACTCCGAGGATTGTACAGCCATTTGCAAGAACGGTTTTTGTCGCAAGTGAAAGTGCCAACCGAGCCGATTGTAGTGGTTCAGGTTGACCGACAATGCGGCAATCATGATAGAATTTATGGAATTGTGCAGCAACTTGGCGCAAGTATTCACAAATATGATGAGGTTCAAATTTCTCTGCACTTTGCTCCAAGATAATTGGAAATCGGCGAAGAAGTTTGATAAGAGATAGTTCTTCAACGTGCTTCAGAGAGCCTAGGTCACTCTTCTCTAACTCCTTCACATCAATGCTCTGCTGCTCTGCGAAGCGCAGAATACTTGCCACACGAGCATGAGCATATTGTACATAATAGACAGGATTCTTCTCTGACTGCTCCTTAGCAAGGGCAACATCAAATTCCAAGTGTGTGCCTGCAGCACGCATATTAAAGAAATATTTTACTGCATCAACGCCGACATCATCGATCAACTCATCGAGTAAATAATTTCCTCCGCTCCGCTTTGAGAATTTAATTAACTCTTCCCCCGACACAAACGAGACCATCTGATGAATGATAACCTTCACGGAATCAGGATCTTTACCAAGCGCTTTTACCGTCGCGAGAACATCAGGTATCGTTGCAATGTGATCTGCGCCGAAAATATCAATGATAAAATCATAGCCACGACTGAGTTTATCAATATGATAACAAATATCAGGAAGGCGATATGTTGGCTCACCCGTTGACTTCACGATCACACGGTCTTGATCCATTCCCATCTCGGAAAGTTTGAGAAAGACCGCTCCGTCCTTATCGTATGCGAGACCTTTTGCTTTTAATTCAACAAGTGTTCTTTCAATGACTCCCGAGTCATACAGTGAATTCTCATTGAAAAAAATGTCATGCTGGACGCCAAGACGCGAAAGTGTTTTCTTGATATTTGAAAAGTTATGTTCTTCCCCAAATTTTTGGAAGAAGAGCATATTCTCATCTCTCTTTGCTTCACCAAATTGACTCTTAATATCATTGGCAATATCAATGATCTCTGCGCCATGGTAGCCTGTTTCGGGCAATTCGATCGTATCACCAAGTGCCTGCAAATACCTCACCCGCACAGATTCTGCCAAATTTCGCATTTGGTTACCAGCATTGTTAAAATAATACTCACGTACTACTTCGTAGCCTGTCCATTCAAGCATATTGGCAACTGCGGAGCCGAGGCAAACCTGACGACCATGTCCTGCATGGAGATTTCCTGTTGGGTTTGCGCTCACCCATTCTAAGTTTACTTTCTTTCCAGTGTTCTTTGTCGTTTTGCCAAACGAAGATGCTTCGGAAAGGAGTGTTTTCAGTTCTGTCTGAAAAAAACTATCTGCAAATTTGATGTTGATAAATCCCGGACCTGCAATTTCTACTGATGTGATGAGGTTCTTATCATAGCTCAATCCGGCAATGATCTCCGTAGCAATTACCCTCGGAGCCTTCTTTAGCTCCTTGGAAAGGCGCATTGCAACATTTGAGGAGAGATCACCGTGATCGGGGTTCTGTGGAACCTCGACCTCTATCTCCCCAGCAAATGACGGAATGACCTCGGAAATGCTGTGTAGTAAAATTGCCTTAAAGAACTTCTCCATTCACCTTTCTTGGTTAACTAGGTATATTTACAGGCTTTTACAACGCCAAAGTCATGGTTTCCGCTCCGATGAATTATTGGTTATTCTGTTACCAAACCGACAAGAAGCCGTAATTTTGCGGAAATGGATACACTCTACCTTACGGGGTCATCAGGCGGATTAGGGCGGGAAGTCCGAGCCTACTTTATTGAACAGGGCTGGAATGTCGTGGGATTCGATGCATTTGATGACAAATTCGACCATCCGCAATTCTTCTTCCAAATCATCGATAGCACAAAGGAAGAGTCTGTTGCCTCTGCATTTGCCGAGGGTGTGAAGAAATTCGGTGTGCCGCGGACACTTTTTGCGACAATTGGCGGACTCAAACCCTGGGCGGCACTTGAGGAGACTTCCGAAGAGGATTTTCATTTCATCATCAACCTGAACATTACGGCAACATTCAACTGCGTCAAGCAAGCATTAAAATTAATGAGACCGGTTGGAAAAGGTACTATTATAACCGTCGGCGCAGATACGGCATTACACGCTGAGCCGAAAAAAACGATCTACATCGCCGCAAAAGCTGCCGTGATAGCAATGACGGAA
>JBKJHR010000244.1:0-16229 GCA_046598695.1 Kapaibacterium sp. (SeqCode) | reverse complement strand
CACCAAGTTTATTAGCCTGCGCATACTCTAATAACATAGATTTATAGTTGGTATCAGCGAGCATCAGCTCATCACGCCTTGTATGCGTAATGATATTGCGATAAATAAAATCTCGTGCTGCTGACATTCCTCCATCAAGATAAATCGCCGCAATAAGAGCTTCATACGCATCTGCAAGAAGCGTCATCGACCCGCGTTGAAGTGCGTTATAAGCTGAGGTGGAGAGTAACATGAAATCTGCCAACCCAATATCATTGGCATGTTTGGCGATCGCTACCCCTGAAACAAGGCGTGAACGAAGCTTTGTTAACTCACCTTCAGGAAGATTTTGAAACTCACGATAAAGATACTCTCCGATCACAAGATCAAGAACAGCATCACCAAGAAACTCAAGACGTTCGTTGGATTCCGTTGCTGGGTTCGCAACAAATTGGAGGTAGGAGCGATGTGTTAGTGCTTGCAAAAAATAGGCACGGTACTTGATAACATAGCCAATTCGTTCTTCAAGAACTTGAAAATCTGCTCCACCGAGCATTCCACGAGCTACGCCAGGAACGGTCGCTTCTACTTGGACTAATTCTTCGGGGCGTTCTGTGCCAAAGAACGAACGAGACGAGCGCCGTTCACGCCGATCCTTACCTACTTCACGGTACTGATCTATGCGTTCACGAAGCCGATCCAGAATGCTTTTACGTTTTCCGGGAATACTATCTTGGCTCACAAAATCTGTGTTTAGGAAGGAACATCCTCATACCTTGACATACATGATCAATCTTCGTACTATTGATTACCCTTCGTACTTTTTGAAAAGCAACGAAGCATTGTGTCCACCAAAACCAAAACCATTATTGATTGCCGCGTTAATCTCCATAGGTCGTGCGGTATTGAATACGTAATCAAGATCGCACGCAGGATCAGGCTCAGAGAAATTGATCGTCGGTGGAGAGAGTTGATTATAGATAGCAAGTACCGTCGCAATTGACTCCACTGCCCCAGCGGCTCCAAGCAAATGTCCCGTCATTGACTTTGTCGAATTCACAGCGATGTTCTTCGCATGATCTCCGAAGGTCGTCTTGATCGCCTCAGTCTCGGCAATATCACCAAGGGGAGTTGATGTGCCATGAACATTGATATATTGAATATCTGTTGGTACTAAACCTGCAACATCTAATGCCATTCTCATCGCACGAACTGCGCCTTCCCCACCGGGAGCTGGGGCGGTAATATGGTGAGCGTCTGCCGTTGCACCAAAACCTGCAATCTCTGCGTAGATCTTTGCACCACGTTTCTTGGCATGTTCAAGTTCTTCCAAGATAAGTGTGCCAGCACCTTCACCACTGACAAAACCATCACGGGATTTATCAAAAGGACGGCTTGCTGTTTCAGGTGAGTCGTTACGAGTTGAAAGTGCTTTCATTGCATTGAACCCACCAATACCCATTGGGCAAATTCCTGCTTCTGTACCACCGGCAATCATCATGTCGCATAAGCCGCGCTGAATATACATCATCGCATCTATAACGGAATGTGTGCTCGTTGCACAGGCGCTTGTGGTAGCGTAGTTTGGACCCTTTAGCCCATACTTCATCGACACATATCCCGCACATATATCGCTGATGATCATTGGAATGAAAAACGGCGATATACGATGTGGTCCTCCCGTTTCAAAAACAGTTTGTTGCTGCTTTTGGTATGCCCACATTCCCCCAATACCAGATCCATAGATCACACCGAAGCGGTTCAGATCAACAGAGCTAAGATCAACTCCACAATCCGCAATTGCCTGTGCGCAGGCAGCCATGCCAAATTGAGTGAACAGATCCATTCGCTGAGAAAGTTTGCGATCAACATACTGAAGTATGTCGAAATCCTTCACTTCGCAAGCGAACTTGGTATCGTAATCGGAAGCGTCAAAACGTGTAATGGGTGCGCCGCCGGAGCGTCCGCTCCGTAAGCCATCCCAATACGACGCCAAATCATTGCCGATGGGTGTTACTGCACCCATGCCGGTAATAACAACGCGAGGTAAGGTTTGCGGCATAAAAAAATAGATAGTAAAACAGGCTCATTCGCCTGTTAAAAAGGTCGCTTACTTCTTCGAGCTGATGTAGGTCACTGCATCACCAACCGACTGGATCTTCTCTGCATCCTCGTCGGGAATCTGCATACCGAATTCTTTCTCGAACTCCATCACTAATTCTACAGTATCGAGTGAGTCTGCGCCCAAGTCCTTTGTAAAGGATGCTGTGGTCGTCACTTGTGACTCTTCGACACCGAGCTTAGAGACGATAATTTCACGAACTTTTGATTCAATTGCTTGAGTATCTGCCATAATGATCTGTTTCTATTCTTAAAAATGTGAAAATCAACTTGCAAATTTACGAAAAAGCGAGTGACATTCTGCAATTAACGACTTCCTGCTGAGCTTCGCCAATTAGTTACATTGCCATACCGCCATCCACCGAGAGTACTTGTCCCGTCACATAATTCGCATCCGAAGAGGCGAAAAATACGACTGCAGCAGCAACATCCTCAGCCTTACCGCCACGTTTGAGAGGTACCGAGTGCATGATCGCTTCGCGCTGAGTATCGGTCAACTTTCCCGTCATATCTGTTTCGATATATCCGGGGCACACTACATTTGCCGTAATCCCCCGGGAAGCAACTTCCCGCGCAACTGACTTGGTAAAGCCAATAACGCCAGCCTTCGAAGCGCAATAGTTAGCTTGACCTGGATTGCCTATCAAGCCAACAACACTGGAAATCGTAACGATCTTCCCATGCTTTGCTGACATCATCGGGCGGATAACCGCTTTCGTGAGCAAAAAAACTCCCTTTAAGTTTGTATCAAGGACTGCGTCCCAATCTTCTTCACTCATTCTCATCAAAAGAGTGTCGCGAGTAATGCCTGCATTATTGACGAGAATATCAATCTTCCCAAATGCCTCAGTTGCTTTTTTTACGACTTCATCAACTCCACTCGCTCTGGCCGCATCAGCCTTAATGGCTATTGCTCTTCTCCCAAGTGTTTCAACTTCGGCTATAACGGCTTGCGCCGCTTCGTCGTTCGAGTTATAGGTAAAAAGCACATCAGCCCCCTCTTGTGCCATACGCAAGACGATTGCCTTGCCGATTCCACGTGAACCGCCTGTGACGATTGCCGATTTATCTATTAACTTCATTTTATCTCAATATCCTTTTTCCGTTCAGCCATTGACTACATACTTATTTGCACGAAGGCATTTTTCATTCTTTCTGCCTCGAAGCGTTCGCGGTTGGCTTTGTAGTATTCATCCAACTTCCCAAATTCCTCTGCTCCAAGAAAATGCTGTAACTCCTCCTGCATTGCCTCATAGACAGAATGGACGTAATTACCTGTTCCCTTAGGCCCACAGTGATTCAGATCTTCAGAATGGGAATCATCATAAGTGATTATTCCCTCGACAACAGTCACCGGAAAGAGGATGCAATAGTCTGGCTTCCATGCCCAACGATGCAAACCTGACTCTGCCGCCGCAACTTGTATCGAGCAGAAGTGACGCTTATCAAGAAACACACATCCTTCGGTAAACCCGGAAATTCCGCCATCACGATCATGGACTTGCGTACCGATAGCTCTCCCACTTGGAAAATCAGTATCATCAATCCATTCGTTATCAAACCACGTGGCGGGGTCAATATCCTGCGTCTCATCCATTACCTTTGCAATGGCATCTTTATGCTCGAGTATACGAGCATATTCTCCTGTATCAGCGTAAACTCCCGAATGGCAACAACCACCACCACATTTATCAATATCGCAATACTTCACAAAGCCTTGCGTAAAGATCAGTTCGTCAACCTTCATTCCCTTTATCGAGATCGGTGCCAAGCGACTTTCGGGAATATCGTCGCGTGTTGTAGAGACTAATTCTTCTTCTGTACTCAAAATAATATCCTTTATACTTTATCTGGTCAAGGGGTTACCTCCCCAGCACATACACAATTTATTCTGTAGGTTTCTCGACTCCAGATGTTTTCACATCATTTAGAGTTCTACCTATGAGTCCTTGCAATATCTTGCCGGGACCGACTTCTACGAATTCACGAATGCCAAAATCATACATATTCTTTACTGACTCTTCCCACCTCACGGGCGAAGTCAGCTGTTCAACAAGCAAAGCACGAATAGAATCCGGCTCACTGTGTGGTTCGGCAGTTACATTTGCGAATACTTCTACCGTCGGTGTATTGATCGTAGTTGATTGTAATGCTTCTTTTAATCCATCTGACGCATATTGCATAAGCGGAGAATGGAATGCTCCTGAGACAGGAAGTTCTTTCGCAAGGCGCACGCCCTTTGCTTTTGCACGAGCCATTACTTCTTGTACGCCACGAACAGTACCAGAAACGATGATCTGTCCAGGAGAATTAAAATTTGCACATCGCACAGTCTCATTCAATTCTGTTTCTACCTCGCTACATAATTCTTTCAATGGTTGCGCATCAAGACCAATGATAGCTGCCATCATTCCCTGCCGACGCTTTCCCGCTTCTGCCATAAGTGTACCTCGCAAATGAATAAGCTTCAATCCATCTTCAAAGCTCATCGCTCCTGCTGCGTAAAGAGCGGAGAATTCACCAAGCGAATGCCCAGCAAGTGCGTTCACTTCGTTAGGGAGTTCTCCAAACTTATGCGCGAGAACAGAGTGAAGAAAGATTGCAGGCTGGGTAAAGTTTGTCTCACGCAAAGTCTCGATGGGGCCTTCAAGCATCGTCTTCGAGAGATGCACACTCAAGAGATCATCTGCTCGCTCCATTAGTTCACGCGCGGCGGGTATGCGGTCGAAAAATTCTTTCGCCATCCCAACGTACTGTGAACCTTGACCCGGAAAAACCAATGCTATCATATATCTCTTAAAATAGTATATGGTAATTTACAGCGCCCACTTCAAAAGTGTTGCTCCCCACGTATATCCTGCACCGAAACTTGCAAGAACAAGATTATCACCTTTCTTGAATTTCCCTGCATCATACCATTCGGCTAAACAAATTGGAATTGTCCCCGCAGTTGTGTTGCCGAATTTCTGAATGTTAATGATAACCTTTTCGGGTGCTAATCCCAGACGTTCTGCCGTTGCGTCAATGATCCGGAGATTCGCTTGGTGCGGGACAAGGTATGCAATATCATCTGACGTTAAACCATTACGTGCAACAAGTTCTGCTGATACATCTGCCATACCGACGACGGCAGCCTTAAATACAACCTTTCCCTCTTGATAGACATAATGCATCTTCTTATCAACGGTATCATGCGAAGGAGGATTCAAACTTCCACCACCTTTCATATTAAGATGCTCTCCGCCTTTTCCGTCAATATGCAAAATAGAATCAATCACACCAAGATTGGGATCATCGGAAGGCTCAAGTAATACAACCCCGGCACCATCGCCAAAGAGCAGGCAGGTATTACGGTCTTGGTAATCCAAGATCGAGCTCATCTTGTCTGCACCTATTACTAATACTTTTTGTGCAGCTCCGCTTTCGATAAACCGACGCCCTGTGTCAAGTGCAAAAAGAAAACCTGAGCAAGCCGCGCTAATATCAAACCCCCAGGCATTCTTTGCACCGATCTTGTTTTGAAGGATACACGCCGTTGATGGAAACATCATATCCGGCGTAACGGTAGCAAAAAGAATAATATCAATTTCATCTGCCCCTATTCCGCGGCGCTTCAAGACTTCCTGTACTGCCGGAAGAGCGAGATCGCTCGTTGCACCGTCACGAAAGATACGTCGCTCTTGAATGCCTGTACGAGAACGGATCCATTCATCAGTCGTATCAAGATAGCCTTCAAAAAAAGAATTTGGCACAACTTCATCAGGTACATAGTATGCTACTGATGTTATTGCCGCGCGTCTCAATTGTGTTCCAATGTCCATTTGTTTCAATTCGCTACTCTTATTTCTCGAATACCTTACGTATCAGTCCGTTTACATCCTTACGAGCCATTTCTTCTGCACGAAGAATCATATTCTTGATCGCTTTTGGTGATGAGCTTCCATGTCCGATGATCACTACACCATTCACACCAAGAAGCGGTACCCCACCATGCTCTTGGTAATCAAAGTCTTTCAATGTTGACTTTAATACCGAGGCAGTGATTCCAGCCTTTACTTTATTTATCAACCCTTTTCCTGCATAATCACGAATTCGCTGCTTCAAAGTACCTAAGACGCTTTCTGCAAATTTAAGAATAACATTCCCTGTGAAGCCGTCACAAAGTATAATATCTGCTTTCGAGCCAAGCACATCGCGGCCTTCGACGTTCCCTATGAAATTCACATTCGAGTCTTTCAAAAGTGTCGTAGCTTCAAACACAAGTTCGTTACCTTTTGACTCTTCTTCTCCGACAGAGAGTAGTGCAACACGAGGATTAGGAATATTAAATATCTGCTCGGCGTAGATGGATCCCATGAGGGCATACTCTTTTAGCCATTGTGGTTTTGCATCGACAGTTGCGCCAACATCAAAAACCAAAGTAAAGCCGCCATCACTTCTCGGAAACTGTGCACCGATCATTGGTCGGGTCACGCCTTTGATTCTGCCAAGTTCTAAAGTAGCTCCACTCATTACCGCACCAGTATTTCCCGCACTTACCAACGCCTGTACCTTTCCTGATTTCAGAAGTTCTAATCCTTTGACAATAGAACTTCCTCGCTTTGATCGAAGTGCCGCAACAGGTTCATCGTGCATTGTTATTACTTCTGTAGCATTCTCAAACTCTATTTCAAGGGGGATGTTCCCAGCAATTGAACGGACTTCTTTCTCAAGTTCTGCTTGATTTCCAATAAGTGTAATTCGTAGGCGATCGGACGTTTCTTTCAGCGTTTCAAGGGCACCAAGGATTTCGTTTTGGGGTGAGAAATCCGCACCCATCGTATCGAGGGCGATCTGGAGAATGTTTGAGTTCGCTGAGTCTGACATAAAAAGATGGGAACATAACACAAAAGCCGCTCTTTCTTATCCGCGAACGAACAAGAAAGAACGGCTTTACACTTTTTAATTCAGCTTACGCTAATGCTTTTGGCTGGAACATTGTGCGGCCATTGTAGTAGCCACAGCTTGCACAGGCGCGATGAAGCAATTTTGCTGCACCACAGTTTGAGCATTCGCCGAATGAGGGCTTTGCTGCCTTGTAATGGGTACGACGCTTGTCGCGGCGTGTTCTCGAATTGCGATGTGTTGGATTCGGCATTGTAGAAAACTCCTAAATTTGATAGATGGCATATAACAGCGGTGGGACACAGTGGGTTCACAAAAAAAACCCCTAAAATGCGTTAATTTCCTTACTCACCTTCCTTCATCTTTTCCATCAATCGGCGTAATCGAGCGATATTTTCAGTCTCCTCAGGCTCAAATTGCTCGATCGTAAAACCAGGGCAATCATCACCACAGATATTCTTCATTGGGACAGAAATCAAGATCGTGTCACGAATATCCTCTCTCAGGTCAATTTCCGAAGATTTGACAGGATCATAGATATGGACATAAACGTCATCGATCTCTTCGTTATCTAAGCCCAGCGGCACAAAATTTACGTTAAGCTCACCATTGATAACCCGCGTAAATTCTTTTCCACAACGATCACATGTGAAATTTCCTTCGGCGGAAAGCAGGAGATGAAAATGGATCTGCTCGGCAACCTTAACCGTCCCTTTTGCCGTCACTTCACCAAAGAATGTTGGCATATCCAACTCCTCCGCAAAAGAGAGCAGCTCCACGGGGTAGGTACCTGAATGCAATCCGCGATATTTAAACCGAAAAGAACTATCCATAATACTTAAACACTCATGGAGGACATCGTGGTTCTTCAATGTAGGACAGATGAGCATTGGAAACCGGCAGCTTTAGTCCAATCTTGCCCTTCATAAACAAAGTAGACAGGCTAGACTGCACTACTATTTAAACAATTCAAGTGCATTTGTTTCTTCAACTCCTGACTCTGAAAACAAGAAGGTTTTGATCTGGTACGGATAAAAGTCGGTACTCCAAGCAATGCTTGATTTAGCAAATTCAATCATTGTTTTAGTTCGCAATCCCAGTGTCTCAACCATTCGACAAATATATCCCTCTCCATCTTCGCTCCGTTTCAAACAGGTTACGATTATATTTGGGGAAGAGAGAAATAACTCCGTGGCACTCCCTGATAGATTTCCTGAATGTCCACTTTCAATATGGGTAATAGTAGGTTGGAGAAAACCGAGTGTACGCTTAGGCATCTCCGCTTCCTGCCAACTCTGTCTCCCAAGAACTAATCGGAAAGAAAATTCTTGTTCACCTTGATCATGGTAACGAAGTGTTTCTATCGCACTCACCTCATGAGGTGGCACATGATGTGCATATAGTGGGCTCCGCGCACATGCAACGTTAACAAATGTATTGTCACATGAATATGATGACTTTGAATCACTCAAAACACCCAATCCATCACTATCTCCTTCAACAAAAAGCCAACTGCCAAATGGATATTCATTCGCAGAAATCTTGCGTTTAATTATACTATAGGGAATCTCGGTGATAATACTAGGAGATGTTATACCATGAGCAAAGCGCATTTTCAGTACGGTATTCGTCTCCTGGAAGTTGAGAAATACTCGTACTTCTATTTCATCTGAATCCTTTGTAAGAATATAATCCTCTTCCAGCTTCGAATTGTTGAATGAACTGGTTACTCGCACTCGCCCCCGAATTGGTCCCGATTCTATAACGCGAATGCTTTCAATCCTCCATTCTCTGATATATTCATCGAAGGCATAAACGTTATGCGCCCATGTATCAGATATATCCTTACAAAGAATTGGCGTAGTATAGCAAATATGATTCGTTGGCAATTGTTGATTGTCAAAACAAATGCCTACCATACCGTTTGAAAGAATAGTCTCGGTACTAATAAGGAAGCTCTTTGTCAACTCTTTCAACTGACTTTCTAAATTCCTGCGAACATCAAAAGTTCGCCATCCAAATGCAGGAATTTCAGCCACAAATACTGCACGAACTCTGTCTCTGCCAATCTTACCAGATGGCTCAACGAGTTGAGTGTGGACAATATGGCCATCTGAATCAAGTAGGTCAATTGACTCAATATATTCTCCTCTCTCACTCGCATCTGGGTGCCATAATTCGAACTCGACACTATCTGTTATCGCTGATGAATGAGGGTTGTAGACGATCAGAGTTTCTATATTTGGAGAAGTAACAATGCTATTTGAGAGTCTTTGAACAGCGAGCCGCTCCTCACGCTGCGCTGTCGAGATAGCTTCATGGTAAAGATGAATTGCATCATCACAGGCTGCTTTGATAGATACACCACCAAGTGTATCATGAAATTGATTGAGAAGAATATTCTTCCACGCACGAGAAAAACGACTCCAGTCGGATCTCTGCCCAGTCATCACCTCGAAAAGTACACACATCTTCTCAGCACGAAGCAAAGCATTTTCCGAAAATCTATTCAGCCTCTTGATTTCAGAATGAGCACTATAACATCCAACGGCATTCGGCTGAAGTTCACCACGATATAAAGGCAATACTGTCCTATCTATTGAAGAGAAAAACGATTCAGTTGAAGAAAATCGAACATCCAGATCATTTCTACTTTTCTGATTTTTAATAATTTCTGCAATTTGTGCCCTCGTTGGTCCTCCGCCATGATTACCAACGCCGAAAAAAAGCATCCAATGCTTTTCGGGTTCAAAATAGACTTTCTGCTTTAAAATATCAATTTTCTCGGTTATTGTATTCTCGAAATTTGAATAATGAAGGGGTATTCGGTACGCAGTAACATTCTCACCCGAAAGAGCCTGCCATTTAAATAAAGGTGCAGGAAGCACTAACTCCAATCCATCAGGACGCATGAATACATAGTTTTCCATTCCGCTCTGGTTTAAGAGCTGGGGAAGATTTGCATTGTGCCCAAAAGAATCTACACAATATCCCGTTTTACATATCTTACCAAATTTCTCAAAAAAATATCGCTGTCCGTAAAGTCCCTGCCGAAGAAACGACTCACCCGAAGGAATATGGCAATCCGCTTCAACCCACCATCCACCAACGATCTCCCATCTACCGCTCGCAACTGCTTGTTGAATCTTCGTGAAAAGGACAGGATCAGTCTGCTCCACAAATTCATATTGCGATGCGCTGGATGCTGTGAAAATAAGCTCGGACGTTTCATCCATTCTTTCAAGCGCAGATCGGCACGTAGCAAGGAAAGCTTCAAAGCCTTCACCAAGCCGCCACATCCACGAAGGATCAACATGCGCATTCCCGATATAATGGATTGGTGTTTTCACTTTGTCATTCAATATGAAGAAGTAGATTTCCTAAATGTACGAAGAATTTCCCTCATGGAAAAACCTTTATAGATTCCTCCGACTCCTTGCGTTGCTTCTCTGCCACAAATATTTCCGAATGCTACCGCGCTTGCAACATCAAAGTTGTTATTAAGGCCATATATAAAACCCGCATTAAATGCATCCCCTGCTCCCGTCGTATCTAAAACATACCTTGCAGGATATGTAGGTATAGTATATATGTCATTTCCTTCAACAACCATTGTCGGTGCTTCGCCATTTCTTTTGATAACAGCATTTGCATTCAATCTTGATAGGTATTCAACAGGAATATCACCGTCTGACGATGAGTACATAACATAATCAGCTTGAGGAATTTCTGATAACACATTGAGATAGTTTTCCCTGTTTTTCCAAATTGAGGCTCGGTAGTTCAGATCAAGGATTATCGTCGTATCATCACTTAAAAGTCTCAGTGCTTCGATCAACCGTTCTCGCTTATGAAGGATGCCAACGGCAATCATGGAAATAAGTAGGTAGCTGCTTTCTTGAATGCGTTTGGCTAATCTTTGTAGTGAGTAGGATTCCAAGAGCGTCGTCGCTGCTGATCGCTTTCGCCAAAATGTGAAAGTTGGTATTTGGTTCTTATCTATTTCGATAAGGTATGCTCCATTAGGTCTTGTTGATCGTGTTATGAGATGTCCACGATGAATATGCTCTCCATCCATCAAGTCAATGATGCCACTAGAGTACTCATCATTAGCAATTGCGCTAAGATAGGAAGTAGAAAGCCGGAGGCGGGAAGCGTAGAAGAGACTATTAAACGTATCACCGGCGAAAGATTGCATGAGCAATCCATCGCCGGTTCTGCGAAACTCTACGAGGCACTCGCCCAAAGCGAGAAGGTCGAAACGTTTGTTCGACATGATAGCCTCAGAGAATAATTATGCGGCTACAAGAAACTTCTCAGCCTCTTTCTTGAGCATCGGGACGAGTTCGAGCTTTTCCCAACTGAACTCATCACGTCCGAAGTGCCCGTATGCTGCTGTTGCCTGATAGATAGGTCGCTTGAGATCAAGACGAGTGATTATACCCTTCGGGGTAAGGTCAATGTTGTTCTGAATGATCTCGGCAAGTTCTTCATCGCCAATTTTTCCTGTGCCATGTGTGGTCACGTTGATAGAAACCGGTTTTGCAACGCCGATCGCATAAGCAACCTGTACCGTGCATTCATCTGCAAGCCCAGACGCAACGATATTCTTCGCAACGTGACGCGCAGCGTATGCAGCCGAACGATCAACTTTTGAAGGATCTTTACCGCTGAAAGCTCCCCCACCATGAGGAGCGCGACCACCATATGTATCAACGATGATCTTACGCCCAGTGAGTCCTGTGTCACCATGTGGACCGCCAATTTCAAAATTTCCAGTTGGATTGACGTGAATGATCGTATCCGCATCCATCATCTCTGCCGGAATCACGCGAGGTATAACGTGCTTAATGACATCAGCTTTGATCTGAGCTTGTGTAGCTGAAGGGTCATGCTGAGTAGAAACAACGATCGTGTGAACACGCTTGATCTGGCGTCCTTCATATTCGATCGTTACCTGTGACTTCGCATCAGGACGTAAGTAGGGCATCAATGCTGTTTCATTACGACGAATATCTGCGAGTACCTGCATCAGCTTGTGCGAATATGTCAACGTTGCTGGCATATATTCCGGTGTTTCGTTCGTCGCATACCCAAACATCATTCCCTGATCGCCTGCGCCACCCGTATCTACACCCATAGCAATATCGGGTGACTGCGAATGAATAGCATTGAGCACACCGCATGAATTACCGTCGAACATATACTCTGCTTTTGTATAACCAATACGGTTAATGACCGCACGAGCAATTGTCTGAAGATCAATATATGCCTTCGTCGTAACCTCTCCACCGATCACGGCAAGACCAGTCGTTACGAATGATTCACAGGCGACGCGTGAATCTGGGTCTTGCGCGAGCAATGCGTCAAGAACTGCATCTGAGATTTGATCTGCTACTTTATCGGGATGTCCCTCAGAGACGGATTCGGATGTAAAAAGATACGACATTACGAACTTTTGGTTTAATTGGTTAACACGCTTAGTAAAACTTATTGAAAATCTATTTCGGACGAGTCTCCAGCATTCACGCGTTTGAAATTGCCTTTAACATCTGCGTTATTGCCCACAATAGAATTGTCTAAAAGAACAGTGTTAACAGAAGATTCGTCACCAATAATACTATTTCGGACGATAGAATCGTTCACATGTGCACCTGCGCCGATGGTTGCATAGGGTCCAATGATTGAGTTTGTGATCTCAGCATTCGGTGCGATATACACAGGCGGTATGATAACAACACCGTTGATCTCTCGGCTATTATCGATACGCTGTAAGAGATGACGATTCGTTGAAAGCAATGTCTCTGGCTTCCCACAATCAAACCAACCATCAACAGTAAACGTAGAAAACTTCTCGCCAGCATCGATCATCATCTGCAACGCATCGGTAAGCTGATACTCCCCTTTTGTGCGGCGATCACCTGTAACGATCTGATCAAGTGCATCAATCAGGAGATTCGGGTGCTTGATGAAGTAGAGTCCAACGACGGCAAGATTCGTCTTTGGGTTATCAGGCTTTTCGACGAGTTTTGTAATAATACCTGCTGTGGTTTCGGCAACTCCAAAGCGACGTGGATCTTCCACGATCTTTACACCAAGAGAACTTGTCTCGGATTTCAGGACAGGATGCAAGTCCACATCGTAGATCGTATCACCGAGAATAATAATTAGTGGCTCACCATTTAGGGGTACAGATTTCCGTGCAACCCAGATCGAATGTCCCAAACCGAGAAGTTCATCCTGCGTGACGAAATCAACCTTCAACTCTTTGTGGTGGGTGCGGACGTATTGTTCGACAAGGTCGCCCATATATCCTACAACAATAGTCGCACTCGTTACTCCATCACGGGTGATTCTGTCAAGGATATGACCCAAGATCGGCTTCCCTGCAACGTTCAGAAGAACTTTAGGAAGCGTGTATGTATGTGGTCGCAAGCGCGTCCCGACTCCAGCAACTGGTATAATAGCGTGCATTGTATATGTAATGAGAAATGCAAAAATACCGCCATTTTGCGATTTTTTTCTTGTAACCGTGTTATATATTTGGGTGCCAATAAATATAACAGCAATATGACAGGTCAAAGAACAATACTTCGTCTTCTCTTTCTCTCCTTTTTTGGGGCAATTTTCATTGCCTGTGATAATCCTGTTTCGCTGAATCAATTTCAGTCATTTTCCGAAGTTTCGTGGAAATCCGACGGTTCTGCAATGATAGCTCTTGTTCAGAGGTTCAATGCCGATCAATATACTGTCTTCCCCGCTGAATCCTACACACTCTATCGTATTAAGCAAGACGGGTCGCTGGGCGATCCTTATTCAACGCCGGAAAAAGCAATTAGCGATTTTTCCTTTGCCGTGTTTCAATCACAAGACTCTAAGCAAGGTACGTTGCAACTAGGAAACAATGCATACCGCGTTGACCTTTCTTCAGGTTCATCGGTAAAGCTTGCAACCGATTACCATTTGATCGCCGTATCCCCAGATGAGAAATACATTATTGGCTCACACTCACCAGCGCAACAACCAGTAAAAACGATCTCCATCTATGACGTGTCAGGTACTACGCCAAGACTTGTTAAAGGATTCGATTATCGAGGAGTTTCAAATAGTCGCGGTTCATTCTTTGCAAATGGCACATTTGGAGTAACGATGAATGACTCTGTGGGAAAGAATATCGTAATCTTTGATACACTCGGCACTGCCCTTGATACCATCGGCGATGCCTCAATTTCTTCACATAACTTTACTTATCGTTTGGCAACGAACTCACTCTATTTCCGCAATGGCCATAATAACATAGTCAAGGTGAAATTAGATAATCCCAAATACCGCACCACTGTCCTTACTTCCGTTGCCGAAAATTTTGATATTACCTCTGACGAACGTATTATCGTCTTCAATAAATATGAATCAGGGAAATTGCAGATGATAAAACATGATGTTCTAACCGGTGCGGAGACACTATTGACTGAGGACTTCATTTGGGGTGTCTTCATAGCACCCACAGAAGATAAAGTAGCCTACATCAAATCTTCCGGGTTGTATCTAGACGAAATAAAGGTCGTTTCCTTCACAAGATAGGGGAGTAGATAGTTATTTTAACAAAAAAAAGCACTCTGAATAAGAGTGCTTTTCCTTTGAAGTCAAATGCTTATGACTTTTTATTGATATCTTTCTTTATAGCAACCTCAGCCTTTGCACCTGATGTTTTGCTCATCTTTGATGCCTTTGATGTACATGCTTTCTTTTCAGCGTCTGTGCATTCTTTCTTGACTGATGCCATCTTTGAGCAGCATGACTTGTCGCCGCTCTTCATTGCCTTTGCCTTATCACCATCACAAGCCTGTGAGATGTTCGCTCCGAGGAAGAGGCCGAGAGCGATAAGTACTAATGTTTTACGCATAATTGTATATCTTAAAAGTTAATTTGATTAGAACTGTATTTCAACAATGTATACGGAAGAATTAGTTCTTTCGTTTCAGTTGCATGGCACTCTGAGGTAGCCGCGGATTTTCACCTCCCCCGAAAGACTAATCTGGCAAAGCAGCGCAGGCATTTCGGACCTGTGACTCTGCCAGTAAAACACTAATTTAAAATGAAAAAACGCGACACATACCTGTGCCGCGTTTTTTATTTATGCAGTAATAAGGAGTCAAGAAATTAATTCGTTGACTCAATTTCGCCTTAGAAGCGGAAGTGAGCGAATGCCTTATTCGCTTCAGCCATACGATGTGTGTCATCGCGCTTCTTAATCGTCGTGCCTTCGTTATTAGCGGCACCAGCAAGCTCAGCTGCCAAACGCTGCGCCATTGACTTCTCGCCACGGGCACGTGCATAATTGATGAGCCAACGCATTGCAAGCGCATTACGACGGTCAGGACGGACTTCTGTCGGCACCTGATACGTTGCACCGCCAACGCGGCGTGAACGAACTTCAAGAACGGGACCGGCATTTGCCATTGCTTTCCTGAATAACTCAAGACCGCTTGATCCTGCCTTTACCTCCATAATGTCGATCGCATCATACATAATGCGCTGTGCAACGGACTTCTTGCCGTCAAGCATTAACGCATTGATGAATAACGAAACGAGTACATCGTTATACTTTGGGTCTGGCGTCCTGGGACGCTTAATCGCTGCTCTTTTTCTCATGTGTTACTAAATGCTATGATTTATAAAGAGTTGAATCGCTGTACCAACATAGGTCGGTATGATTGCTTTCAACCACCATCCACCTTTTGCAAGGCAGACTCCTGATATTTTTTCGTTAGAAAAAAAATGTTTACGCCTTCTTCGGCTTCTTCGCACCGTATTTGGAGCGAGCTTGCATACGCTTCTGCACACCCTGTGTATCAAGCGTACCACGGATGATATGATAACGTACACCCGGAAGATCCTTGATTCTTCCGCCACGGATCATCACGATAGAATGCTCCTGAAGGTTGTGACCTTCTCCTGGAATATATGCCGTTACTTCCATGCCGCTTGTGAGCTTCACACGGGCAACTTTACGCATTGCCGAGTTCGGCTTCTTTGGTGTCGTTGTATAAACACGAGTGCATACACCACGTCGCTGAGGACAACTCTTCAGCGCCGGAGACTTACTTTTGTACGCCACTTCTACACGACCCAGACGTACTAATTGATTAATTGTTGGCATTATTGATTACTGTTCGATCCCTAATTAAATACATTTTGCTTTTACTTTAGGGCGCATTTTCACGTTTATGAGCGGCTAAAATAAA
>JBKJHR010000230.1:0-3522 GCA_046598695.1 Kapaibacterium sp. (SeqCode) | reverse complement strand
ATATGTTCAGTAGAGTATCTTTCGGGGCACCGGTTTTACCGCTGAATGCAGGGCTGAAGCATACGACAGGAGGATTGGCACCGAAAGCATTAAAAAAACTAAAGGGTGAAAGATTCGGTCTGCCCTCCTTATCCATTGAACCAACGAAAGCGATAGGGCGAGGTGCAATTCCACCCAAAAGCAAGCGATGGGTTTCGTGGAATGGAATTTCTTTCGGATTAAAAGTCTTTTTCATCATATCAAAGGATCGTGCAAATCACAAATTCTATACCAAGTGAACATTGTTCTTCTCGTTTCAAGTCCGAACATCCCTTTCCGTGCGAGGAAGATAGCAGGAAAACTCCTTGGATCCGTTGGTGCATTACTAGATTCATCATCGAACCATGAAATCGGAAAGATTCGTGTTACGGAAATACTCGTTCGGGAGCTAGGCTATCATACAATCTTCACGAAAAAGCAAGATAAGAAAGAATATCTTGGTGATAGGAAAAATAGCTCAAATCTTTATGCCCTTGCTTTACAATTCGATGACGAAATATCACGTGCAAAGTTGACGTACGTTCGCGAGTATCATACACTGCGCGGAATGAGCCGTCTGCGGAAAGCAAAACCTGATCTCATTGTTGATATTAGTGATGAATCGGAAATACATCAGATAGTGATAGAGAGCTCACGACTCGGAATTATGGGTATGGTGAGGAAAAAACTAGATGGGGAGAAAGAATTCTACACTACAAAGCTCCATAGTATAGATGGAACAAGTGAAGAATTAATAACGCGGCATAGTGAAGAATCGGAAAACACCCTAACAACAAAACGTACTGTATTGCTTGAATCTATAGCTTTGCTTTCTTCTCGTTGATGGCTTTGAATTCACGTAATGCATCATTCGCAATCCACCGAGCTGTAGGCGAATCTATCATTTGTATTTCTTCAGCTATGATAATCGCCTTCTTCATCAATATAGTATTTCGTTTGCCGATCTGCCGCAATGCCCAATTGACAGCCTTCTTGACGAAATTACGATCATCCACAGCCTCGCAGATAATGAGAGGGAAGAATTGCTCAAGCATCACATCAGGTGCTTTTTTATCATGCACTGCAAGGTAGGCAATGAGCGAAAAAGCCGAGCGTTTGACATACTCTTCTTTCCGAGAACTCCACTCATTGGCTTTCTCGTATGCGAAAGGCGTATGACAATACAGATTGCCCATTAACCCATCACAGACATCCCAGGAGTTGATCTGTTTCACCCACGCATTCATTTCTCGTTTAGTGACTTTATCCTTCTCACCAACGAGTGAAGCAAGTATCCGCGCCTCGTGGATATTCGTCTGCCAAAGTTGCTGCGCAAGAACATGATCTTTTCCTGCTTGCTTCGCGATAGCACGAATATCAGGTACTCTTACACCGAACGAATGCTCGATATTGATACCAAAACGTTGTTGGCTCTCCCGTGCGTTGCTCGTCCCTGCTTTACGAAGTAGTTTGATCGCCTCTTCAAGATTCATAACCTAATACTGTAAAATACTATAGATCTGATTGTCCGCAAGTTGTGCGTTGCCGTGTAAGAAGCTGAGCTGAATGAGGAAGGCGAATGATACGATCACACCGCCAAGTTGTGCAACAAGATCCGCTGTCGCATGGGCTGTGCCGCCTGTTGCAAGAACATCATCTATAATAAGAACGCGCTCGCCAGGGAGAATAGAATCCACATGCATTTCAATCGTATTTGTCCCATATTCCAGTGTATATGTTGACGAGACCGTTGTATATGGGAGCTTACCTTTTTTTCGGGCAACTGCTATGCCGATTCCAAGTCTATTCGCAAGAGGAGCACCAAAGATAAAGCCGCGTGACTCAACTGCAACGATCTTATCGAGCTTAAGGTCATGCGCCATATCATAGAAAGAATCTATTGCATTTTGGAAAGCCATACCATCTTGTAAAAGCGGGGTAATGTCCTTGAAGATAATCCCTGGCTTGGGAAAATCTGGGATGTCGCGTATGAATGAGTATAGATCCACGATGAGTGTGTAGAATAAATGTAAAAATGCACCGGAATACTTATAAAATTGTTAAAGAGCAAAACAACAAAATACTCACTTATGTACGCAGTCATTTTCACATCGCAAGAAAAAGAACAAGCCGAGGGTTATGATGCAATGGCAGAAAGAATGGACGCTCTGACTCGCTTACAACCGGGATTCGTGAGTATCGAAAGTGCGCGGAATGAAGCAGGGTTTGGAATAACCGTTTGTTGTTGGGAGACACTTGACGCACTCAAAGAGTGGAAAAAAAATCTCGAGCACAAAGAAGCGCAAGTAATGGGACGAGAGAAATGGTATGAATCCTACCGCGTTCGCATTTGCACGATAGAAGAAGAATACGGCTTTTAATACTATGACATCAAAGATATGAATACGATCGCAACAGAATTTCTTGAGCAAATTCGCAACGTCTTTCGCTCACAAAAGGACCTGCTTGATAAAACAATAGCGCAGCTATCGGATGAAGAATTATTTTGGCAGCCCGATCACGAATCCAATAGTATTGCTATTATCATCAAGCATCTTGGTGGGAATATGATCTCGCGGTGGACGGATTTTCTTACATCCGATGGTGAGAAGCCGAATCGTAATAGAGATAGTGAGTTCATAGCAAACTCTGACACAGCCGAATCGCTCAAAGAGTTACTGCACCGAGGATACACAGTATTCTTTGATACGATAGACTCACTTACGGAAGATGATCTGCTCAAAACGATCACAATTCGCAACGAAGCGCATTCGGTGATACAGGCAGTGCAGCGTCAGGTCTCACACTATGGATATCATGTAGGACAGATCGTCTATGTTGCCAAGCAGATCAGAGGAAGCGATTGGAAAACACTTTCCATTGCTCGTGGAGAGAGTGATAAATACTTGACGACGAAATTTGAAGCGAAACAATATCCGAATCTATTCCAACCCAAATGATGCATTCATTACCGCTGTGATCTCCTTTTCTATTGACATCACGTCATTGACGCCGTAATCGGAAATTTCTGTGGAGTTCTTCGCGGTGATCTGCAGCACACCCATTCTTGCATCGGTGATGGCACCGAGTTTACTTCCCGTTGCTTCTGCTATCTTCTTCGCACGCATCATCGCATCTTTCGAGGCTTCTGCTTGCACTTGTATCTTCAGATCAGCAAGTTTGGTGTATTGATACTGTGGACTTTCTATTTGCAGATTCAAACCTTTCTCTACGAGCGAGGGAATTTCGAGTGACATCGCCTGTATCTTCTTTACATCCGTTGATTGAATGACAAATCGCTGTGAGTAGGTGTAGCCGCGAACATTTCCCGTTGAATATCCCTGATCGTTCATTTCATTGACGGGAATATTATTGATGGTCTGGAATTCCACCTTATCGGCTGTGAATCCCTGCGATGCCATGTAGGCAAGCAGTGTCGGCTTTTGCGATTGCAATTGTTTATACGCTTCGCTCTGCGATGTTGCGTAGGCACAGTGAGTGCCT
>JBKJHR010000116.1:0-12241 GCA_046598695.1 Kapaibacterium sp. (SeqCode) | reverse complement strand
AGGCACTCCTTAAAGGGAGTGCCTTTTTATCATGGATCAATTTTACTAAGAATAATGAAGAAGATCGTTGCAGTATTACTCTTGATTTTATCAGCTCCAGTTTTTGGTCAAAGTATTGAATTTTCACTATCAGAGCATCGTGCTGAGTTTCCAGCTGACCAAGGTGGTGAAGTAAGTGGTCGTATCAATAATAAAACGAACGACCCGCTTAAGATTGTTTTTCGTCGGTGGCAAACACTACCAACAGGGTGGACTTCAACAATATGTTTGGATGTCTGCTATTCCAGTGTGGTAGATTCGTTACCATGGGGTGACGTTGAATATTCTGTAATAGAACCTCATGCTTTTATACCGTTTGTAGTACATTTTTATCCCACAGAAAAATCTAACGATTCTGCTGTTGCCTACGTCAAAATATCGGTTCTTGCTTCGACCGAAGATGATACAATCGGTGTCACAGTCATAGGCAAATCCAATGCAACCTCTTCTGTGAAAGTCAGTGAAGCACTTGGTTTTTCTGTGAAAAACTATCCGAACCCAGCTATCAAGAGCACAACCATCACATACTCGCTCACCGAGCGTACTCCGGTGACGTTAGTCGTTCGCGATGTATTGGGTCGTGAGGTTTCACGTCTCATCGCTGGCGAAACACAGGATGCTGGCACGTATGATGCCGATCTTGATGTATCGAAGCTCGCTACTGGAAGCTACTTCTATACTCTCACCGCTGGTGAGAAGAGTATTACCCGCACATTGAATGTGACAAAGTAATTCTCCAGATCGTAAAAAGATCATAAAAAAACCGCGCCCTTTAATGGGCGCGGTTTTTTTATGAGCATAATGTTTATACCTTATCAACTACTACAGCCGTGCCATAGCAGAGCACTTCGGAAACGCCCTGCATGATCTCTGTCGCATCGTAGCGAACACCAATGACAGCATTGCCACCCATTGATTCGGCATGTTGGAGCATTTGATTAAAGGCATCCTCACGGGTCCTCTCGCAGAGTTCGGTATAGATCGTGATATTGCCACCGAAGAGCGTCTGAAATCCCGCACCGATATTCCCCAAGAGCGACCGCGAGCGGACGATAATCCCCCTCACGATACCAAATGTCCGAACAATATTGTAGCCCGAAAGCTCGAACGTCGTTGAAGTCATTTCATGTCTGATCATAATGTGTTGTCTAAATATAATCCTTAGTCCATGATCTTACGCAAGAACGTTGGGCGGTCATCGCGTTGGATGGGTTTTGTAGTGTTTTGTTGCTGCATCGGTGCTGCGCCTGCCATGACGAATTCTTCTTCGTTCTCGTCTTCGGTTTCGATCGGCGGGAGTGTGATGCCTCTGCGCAAATATGCGGGCGTATCAAACTCTTTCAGATCGCGTGGACCTGATGGGATGTGAAGTGTATCGTCGCTTGGTGTTAAGCGGATAGAGCTTGATGCACGAAATGCACCTTCATTCAATCTATCAAATGCATCCTTTGGCTCATCACGTTCGGTCAGGTTGCCGCGCATCGTCATACGTTCGACCTTCGGCATAGCAACAGGCTCTTCTCTGCGAGGCTGTGTTGGTGCTTCTGAGGTCGAAAGCATTTTCTTCCGCTCTTCGTATTCATCCATTGACATCGGAGCCGTCATGCGCTCGACCTTCGGCTTTGCACGATTGCCTAATGCTTGTTCCGCTGGCACAAAGGCGATCTTCTTATTTTCTTCAACTGATAAGCCTGTAAATGTTGGTCTGTTATTAAATCCTGTTGCAATGACCGTCACCATGACCTCATCATCCATTGATTCATCAAGCACTGCACCGAAGATGATGTTCGCATCATCGCCCGCCGCATCGTGAATGATCTGCGTTGCTTCGCTCACTTCGAGGAGCGTCATTGATCTGCCGCCTGTGATATTTACGAGCACGCCCTGTGCGCCCTGTATATCAACGCCTTCAAGTAGTGGTGAGCTGATCGCATTCTCGGCTGCGATAGATGCACGGTGTTCGCCCGAAGCCATACCTGCACCCATGATCGCATCACCCATATCGTGCATGACCGTGCGAACGTCAGCAAAATCCACGTTGATATAGCCGTGACGTGTGATGAGTTCGCTGATGCCACGTGTTGCATTATAGAGCACTTGGTTCGCAATGCCAAAGCCATCAAGAAGCGATGTGGATTGACTGACAAGTGCCAACAATTTTTGATTAGGGATAACGATGAGCGTATCCACGCTCTTGCGGAGCATATCAATGCCTTCTTCTGCTTGCTTCAATCTGCGTTTGCCCTCAAATGCGAATGGCTTCGTTACGATGCCGACAACAAGTGCGCCCTGCTCTTTGGCAATACGAGCAACCGATGCCGCGCCGCCTGTGCCTGTACCGCCACCCATGCCTGCGGTGACGAATACCATATCACTACCCGAGAGCAGTGAGGCAATTTCTTTCTCGTCTTCTTCAACTGCGCGGCGCCCGATCTCAGGATTAGCTCCTGCACCGAGTCCGCGAGTGAGGTCCATGCCGATCTGCAACCGCACTGGCGCAAGTGATGAGCCGAGTGCCTGCATATCCGTATTCATGACGCAGAACTCTACGCCGACAAGTCCGCGATCGATCATCGCGTTGACTGCATTTGATCCGCCGCCGCCTATGCCGACAACCTTGATCTTCGCACCGTAATCTTCTCTTGTATCGAGTTCGATCATCGTAGTAACCTTTCGTTGTTATTCAAAAAAATTGTGTATCCCTCTGTTTTTTACCCTCTTCTCTTATAACTGCTCAAACCAACCCTTCATTTTTTCAAGGATCGATCTGCTCTGCTCTTCTTCTTCAGCGTATTGATCTATCGGCTCTTCCATGACGATCTCTTCTTGCTGCTTTGTCGGATCTTCGACAAATGATGTTGCAGAGCTTGACGGATTGTTATACGCATAGAGCACAAGCCCAACTGCCGTCGCATAAACAGGTGATTCGATCTCTTTAACAAGACCTGCACCAAAGCCCATCGGCATACCGATCTTTACAGGCATATCAAAGATCGCCTCGGCAAGTTCGCGGGTTGAATTGATCATTGAACCGCCGCCTGTGAGCACAACACCTGCTCCGAGATTGCGAGCAAAACCTGAACGTTTAATTTCTTTGTAGGAGAATTCGAGTATCTCTTCCATGCGCGGTTGAATAATGCGCGCAAGGAGCGAACGTTCTATCTGACGTGGCTTTCTGCCAGATAAGCCGGAGAGCTGGATGATCTCATCACGCAAAATATGCGAGACGACTGCACAGCCATACTCGCGTTTTAATCGCTCTGCTTGATCGACCAATATCTGCAAGCCTTTACGAATATCATCCGTCACTTTTTGTCCTGCAATGCCTATAACAGCTGTATGGCGAATCGTGCGTTCTTCAAAGACGGCAATATCTGTTGTGCCGCCGCCAATATCAACAAGTGCGACACCAACTTCTTTTTCTTCATCATCAAGAACAGCATAGCTTGATGCAAGTGGTTCGAGTACGATGTCATGCACGCGAAGCCCAGCACGCTCAACGCAATTATAGATGTTCTGAACAGCTGTGACAAGTCCGTTGATGATATGCACGCTTGCTTCCAAACGAACACCTGACATACCGATAGGTTCGAATATGCCGTCTTGCCCGTCAACGATATATTCCTGCGGGACGACGTGCAATATCTTTCTATCGCTCGGTAAATGTACCTTGCGGGTATCTTCGATCAAACGCTTCACGTCCTCAGGTGTGATCTGACGATCTTGATTCGAAATCGTCACAACACCGCGGGATTGAAATGACTGGATGTGATCGCCTGCAATGCCGACAACGACCTCGCGTATCTTCACACCCGATTGTGCTTCCGCTTCGGCAACGGCGCGTTCGATAGAACGTACAGTCTTCTCGATATTCGTTACAACGCCGCGTGATAAGCCGTCTGCGGGCACAGTGCCAACGCCAAGGATCGTCATCGTATGCGGTTCGTTCATCGAGACCGCAGCGACAATAGCGCAGACTTTTGTCGTACCAATGTCAAGACCGACGATCACTTTGCCGGGTTCGAGATTACTTGGTACGCCTATCATCGGTGCCGAAGTCATTGACTGGCGTCCGTAATTTAGAGATTGGTCGTTATATGCCATATCCGTTTGTATGTATCGTAATTCAAATTTTTCTTTTCACAATGATCTGTCCGTCAAAGCGTGCATCCACATACATTGCATGTGATGTGCGCAGCTCCTGCTTCAAGCGTTTCTTCCAAATGCTTGCAAGTAGTTCAAGCTGACGCTCGAAAAGCGGTTTCTCATTTTGCTTTGGCTTTGCAATGTGCTCAGCTTCCAGCGTTGGTACAAAATTTTCATCGTTCATTGCACCAAGAAAGATCGGTGTGGATGTTTCATTGGTGTACATGACGAATGCGCCTGACGGTGTGCGTTTCAATTCACCAATATCTCCGTGCATTGCACTATCATTCATCGTCTGTAACCTATTCACAAGCCACGTGAACATCGGTAGTGATGCGCTATCCTTATCCGTAATGCCTGATAGAAGCGGTACGGTCATAAGCTGATTAGGATTACGAAGTCCTTCAAGACGTTTAGGCCAGAAAAGTTTGTTATCAGCATCGATCAAAGCAGGCTCACCAGAATCCGTCCGCACGAGTGCGATAGGTTCGCGCTCTGTGATGCTAATGATGATCGCATTCGGATTGATCTCCCGATGCAACACCGCATGACGCACAAGCGGATGTTTCTCAATGCGTGCTTCGATAGACTTCAGATCAATATCGTAAAATTTCTGATTTTTATCGATATGCGCCAAGCTACTGATCTCACTTGTTAAGAGCGAATGATTTCCCTCGATACGAATACTCGTGAGCTTTTCCTTTGCGTTAAAATCACCGGCAAAATATGTGATCATACCGAAGATAATAATAGCAAGTAAAAAGAGGATGGCGGGTGTCTTGCGCGAATGCTTCCAATCACGAACTTCCTCTTCATGCTCTTCTGGTAAAGATATAGAAGCTTCCTCCGGCTCGAATTCTTCAAGCGGACGTGCAGAATACATCGGAGTTGAACCGAATTTTTTCGGTTCTTCCTCCGGCATACTGCCGTGTTTGCGGATATGAAGCTGCATATTCTCTTCCTTCGTAACGTACTAAAAAGTATCGAATAGGAGAAAAGCTCTTCTCTGAAGAAATGAAACTCAGTAAGGTTATTGTAAAGGCAAGATCGGATTTTCCTTGAACCCGACTAACTGCACCTCAGGCTCTAACTCAATGCCTGTTGCATCATACACTTTCTTTCGCTCAAGATTTATCAGTGCGACAACATCATTCGCTGATGCGCCTTGATCGTTCGTGATGAAGTTCGCATGCTTTGTGCTGATCTGTGCACCACCGATGCGCATACCTTTCAGCCCTTGTGATTCTATCAACTCTGCGCTATAATGCGGTTTCGGATTCTTGAAGACCGAACCACAATTCGGGAGATTCACAGGCTGCACTTCATTGCGATGCTTTATGTGTTTGAGCTTTATTGCACGAAGCTCATCAGGGTCACCTTCAGCCATCGTGAATGATGCGCCGAGGATAATGTCTTCTTTTGTAAAACCTGTATGCCTATATCGAAAATCGCACTCTGCTTTTGGAAGTCTCATGTGCTTTCCGCTTCGCACAAGTTCTACGTCTCTAAGATGGTCGCTCGTCTCTCCCCCATAACATCCTGCATTCATCCATATCGCTCCGCCCATCGTAGCGGGAATGCCTGAAAGCATCTCCACACCTTTGCGGTGATTCTTAATACAAAAATCAACAAAGATAGCCATCTTTACTCCAGCTCCTGTAGTAACGACTCCATCTTCATACTTCAACGTTGCAAATCCTTTTTCCAAATTCATCACAACGCCATCCCATCCTTCATCAGCAATGAGGACGTTCGAGCCGTTGCCAAGAATAAGAAAGGGGATATGATGCTCTGTGATGTATGCTTGAATAGCAATGACATCATCAACTGATACTGGTTCAACAAAGATCTTTGCTGCGCCGCCTATGCGAAATGTGGAGAAGGGAGCTAAGGGAGCGTTTTCTGTAACGCTCCCGGAAATTAAACCTTGTAAAACTGATACATGAGCTTCCACCTTATGCAGTCACTTCTTCCTGAGTGATCGTTGCCATTTCCTCCACTTGGTGCTCTACAACAATTGGTTGTTCAGATACTAGTTCAGGAATTGGCGTTTCTTCTGCAATAGCTTCAGCACTAACTGGTGCAGAATCTATCTTCGCAACTGCCTCAGCCTTTGGCTTCTTTTCTCGTGGCTCTTTTTTCGGAGCTTCTTTCGTTGCTTCCTTAAAGCCTATGCCGTATGCCCAACCTTCGGAGAGAACTTCTTCGTTCTCATAGAAGCTATCACGATAATCGCGCAAGGGGCGAATCGTCTTGTTCTCTCTTCGCTCAGCACTTATGATACCAAGAAGTGTGAAGAGCAGATTCAGCGCAACGTCTGAACTTCCTGCCGTTTCTTTTACTGCACGATCGACAAAGAGCGCATTGTCCTCCTGTGTATCAAAAAACTTCTGAAGATCTTCTCTCTTTGGATGACGCGGAAATAGACGCGGATCAACTTCTGAAAGTGTGAGTTTGCCTGGCTTCATGAAAGGCCAGATCGCAACATCTTCTTTTTGTTCAACGATCTGTTGAAGCATCGAGATACCAACAAGTGCTGCTCTGCCTCTGGCTTCGCTTGAGGTGAACTCGTAGCGATCGGTCAACTTATTATAGCGAATGCCGAGTGTACTTTCAAGTTCGGCTTCATCTCTTCTGCGCAAGATCATGTCAATGCGACGGAAGCGCTCAGCTTTGCTGCGAAGTTCATGTGGCTGCATCGGGCGCGGGTTGCGGCTTCCGGAGCGATTCTGCACGGGGAATCTGCGGAAGCGTCCTTCGGATTCCTCTTGCGATTCCAAATTCGATTCACGGTATTTTCCCATGCGCTCGATCCACGCGCGGATACCATCGTCAGTGTTTTTCTTGAGGTCTTCACGAATACGCTCTGCACGTTTGCTCCAGGATGCATCCATTCCCTCTGTCTTCAAAAATTCTACGAACGGCTTCGGAAAGCTGAATGGGAAATCGAAGGTCACAAGACCGGACTCAAGTTCGAGAATGCGCTCTATAATTTCGCGGCGTGTCTTGACGCGCTCAAGGAGAATGACGTTCGTCCATGCGCCATCATACTCTGCTTCACACCAAAACATATCGTCAACGGGTTCGCGTGACGCTTTGAATGATACGGTTACAAATCTCTTATTTGCCTTAGCCATGATATACGGTTGCCTTCGCTTTCTTTTGTTGTGCGATTCCGTTCGTTGCGAATTTCGCTTGTAGTGCATCTATTATCTTCGGTGCGGCTTCCGTAATGGAGCCGGCTCCGAGTGTAAGGATGATGTCGCCCTTCTTTGCACGGGACGCACATTCCGAGGCTAATTCTTCGAGGCGGACTATATTCGCACTCGGCAAACCTGATTTACGAGCGGCTGATACGATCAACTCACTCGTTATGCCCGGAATGGGTGTTTCACGTGCTGGATAAACATCTAAGAGCAGAAGAATGTCTGCACATTCTGCAAATACTTTCCCAAATTCGGCTGCAAAATCTCGTGTGCGTGTAAATGTATGGGGTTGAAATGCGGCGATAATTCTTCGTTTCGGGTAACCGTTGCGAATGGCTTGTAATGTTGCTCGGACTTCCGTAGGATGATGAGCATAATCATCAATAACAAGAATGCCGTTTGTCTCGCCAATAATTTCTGAACGTCTTTCTGCGCCAACGAACGTCGCAAGTGCTTTCTTTGCAATGGTAAAGGGGATGGCAAGTGCTTCCGATGTTGCGATCGCTGCAAGTGCATTCTTGATGTTATGTTGCCCCGGAATGCAAAGTTCAAGCTCGCCGATGATATCTGATCCGCGGTGAATTGTTGAGATCGTCATCAATCCATGATTCTCAATGTCGGTTGCCCTATACTTTGCTGCACTTGAGCTAATTCCGAACGATATTATTTTTTTGTTAAGCCGAGATAATATGTCGCAAAGTGCTGGTTCATCTATATTCACAACGGCATATCCTTGCTCCTTCGGATGATCTGATTGATTTGCAAAGGTAAGAAACGTCTCTTCGAGATCGGCAATATCTTTGTAAATATCCAAATGCTCAGCTTCGAGCGTTGTCATCACCGCAATGTAAGGATGCAATGCGAGAAAGCTTCTATCGTATTCATCCGCTTCGACGACGGCAACGTTACCGCTACCGACTCTCGCATTCTTTCCTCCAAGCTCTTTTACTTTTGCACCGATCGAGACAAGAGGGTCAAGACCTGCTTCGATGAGGATATGAGCGATCATTGAGCTTGTCGTCGTCTTGCCATGTGTACCAGCGACGGCGATCGTTTTTATTCCCTTAGTAAGTTCTCCAAGAAATTCTGCTCTGCGTACCGTACGAATTCCTCTTTTCTCTGCCTGAAGTAATTCAGAATTCTTTGACTTCTTTATTGCAGAAGTATAGATAACCAGATCAACATTCTCTCCAATATTTTTGGCATTGTGCCCAATATATATCGTTGCGCCAAGTGACTCTAACTCCTCTGTCTTCTCGGATCGCGATAGATCGCTTCCTGAGACCTTTACGCCTCGCGCAAGAAGTATCTCGGCAAGTCCACTCATTCCGGCTCCACCGATACCAATAAAATGCACATGTTGCATTATTTCGTCACGCCTCCCTTGCGGCGCAAACGGCGACGCTCATCAAGTAAATTTCCTGCCCAGTTTTTTAGGGCAATATAGAGTTCTTCGCTCCGCTCAAAGTTATAGGTACGAATACGCACAGGACGCTTACGATCTTTTAAGCGAAAGGAAATGACTGGTGTTTTTAGCAATCCCTTATCGCGGGTTATACTTCTGCGGATAGAGGTGACATTATCACGATCGATCACCAACTTACGAAGTGCGCTATCAAATGTAATCTTATCACTTGCAATAAGAATGCGTCTGCGCAAATAGACATTATAGATGATCGCGAACGCAGAAAGAATGATGATCGCCGAGAGAAGGTACAGCACAGGGTCGCGCAGAATGCCCTCAAATTCCTTCTCGATCAGAAATCCGCGTACGACGATATACGCCGCAAGCGTCGTCGCATAGAGTGCGATAGACTGATAGAGAAACGTAAAATTATATTTGTAACTGTTCTCTTCGTTCATTATTCTTCGTGGCAATGTGATGCCAGCCATTGTGCTACAACTTTTCTTGCATCTTTGTTCTCCCTTGTGAGAATTTTCTGACGCATCGAATCCAAATGCTCTTCATCACCAAGCGATCCGAGCACTTTCTGCTTCAATTCTTCCTTCAATCGGTTGTCAAGAATGACAAGCGCCGCACCGTGATTCTCGAATGCTTTCGCATTGAGTTCTTGGTGGTTCTTGACCGCTAATGGATAGGGTACTAAGATAGCGGCTTTGCCAAGCGTTGCAAGTTCGGCAAGTGTCGAAGCTCCTGCACGTGCGACGACAAGGTTCGCAGCAGCGTATGCCACATCCATCTCGTTTATGTACTCACGAATGCAAATACTGTTTGACGGAAATTTTGCTCGAAGTTCGTCCACATTTGCTGACTTCCCGGTCTGCCAAATAATGTTGAGATTTTCATTCAACAGATCATTTGCGCATTGTGTCATAGCTTCATTGATCGAACGTGCGCCGAGCGAGCCGCCGAAAACAAGAACAGTTCGTTTTGCAGGATCAAGGCCGAAATGTAACCGGGCATCTTCTCTGCTCATAGCTCTGGATGATAGTTCTGTTCGAACAGGTGTCCCGATCACTGCTATCTTTCTCCGCGATCTCGCGCCAAAGCTATCAATAGCTTCGGGGTAGGCTACAAAGATCTTTTCTGCGCTTCCGGCTAATGCTTTGTTTGCTCTTCCTGCAACAGCGTTGATCTCAAGCAGGGCTATTGGTACATCTAATTTCTTCGCTGCTTGCGCAACAGGTAGACTTAAGTATGCACCACCTCCGAGAAATGCACAGGGTTTGATACTACTCAGAATTTCTCGTGAGCGGCGAACCGCTATTGTATATTGTATCGGGAAGCGAAGCAATTCTTTTGCAGATTTTCCCGGTGCTTTGATATCAATCGGAAAGAATTCAAATCCTGCGCGTGGCACTTCTCGTGCCTCTATCCTCTCTGCCGTCCCAATAAAAACAATCCGCGAATCAGGATGCATTATTTTTATTTCCTCCGCTACTGCAATAGCAGGATAGAGATGCCCACCTGTTCCGCCCGCTGCAATGACGATTGTTTTACTCATGCGTGCTTATCAAAAGAGAAATTTAATGTGCATACTTTGCGGCGAGCGACACATTGATCTGCTTCGGAAGCGTTACAGAATACTTCGAGATGTTTAGCAGTATCCCAATTGCTGCCGCACTAAAGATCATGCTCGTGCCGCCATAGCTAATAAATGGCATCGGCAGTCCCGTCACTGGCATCAAGCCTGAGTTGACAAGGGCATTGATGAGCACATTGATCGCTATCATCATCGTAATGCCAAATGCAACGTACCTTCCGAATGGATCGGGTGCGTGCTTGGCGATCTGAATCCCGCGAATGATAATGAATGCGAAAACAAGCAGCAAGAATGTTGCGCCTACAAATCCGTATTCTTCTCCAATAACAGAATAAATAAAATCTCCGTATGATTCGGGAAGATAAAAATCTCGTTGTCGCGATTGCCCGATACCCACACCAAAGAGTCCGCCATTACCGAGAGCGATGATGGCTTGCTGTGTCTGATAACTGATACGGGATGAATGTTCGTTCTCATGCCCCAAAAATGCGAGGATACGTTGCACGCGGTACCATGCCGTCATTAAGTAGATACCGCCGCCGACAATGGCAAGAGTTATTGATGCCAAAAGATATTTTATCGGCATCTGCGCAACATACATGATCGCGAAAGTGATAAACATCAACACTCCCGCATTGGACATATTCGGTTGCTTGGCGATAAGCCCTGCCGCTAGTACTGCCCAGATCATCATCGGGATAAATGCTTTTTTGAAGTCGCCAATATACTCTCGCTTTGCGGCGCAGAGCGCGGCAATATGAAGCACAAGTGCGATCTTCACAAACTCCGAAGGTTGAAAGCTAAACGGACCAAGCGGGAGCCAGCGTTTTGCACCAAGCTCCGTTTTCCCGACAGCCAGCACCGCAAGTAAAAGTATAATTGCAAATGCCATGAGCCATTTCGTATGCTTCTGATACTTGTGATAATCTATTTTTGTGAAGACAAGCATTGCTACTATCGCGAGTAATACCTTCGTCGCATGTTTGAAGAGCATTCCTTCGCTTGTTGCCGTCTTAGCAACGCTAAAGGATGCACTTGCTGTATAGACGAATGCAAGCGAAGCCAACAGCAAGCCCGTCACCGTTAGGAAAAGTCCTATATCTGCTGTTTTCTTTGCTTTTGCTTTCATTGTATATGCAAGTACATTTATTGCAACCCATTCACCAACTCCTTAAACACCCTGCCCCTATGCTCATAGTTATCGAACATATCGAAACTTGCACAAGCTGGGCTGAGAAGAATCACATCACCGGATGATGAAGCTGTCCGCGCTAATGCGATCGCTTTCTCCATTGAATACTCCGCTGAGTATATTGGGACGATGCCGTTAAAGAATGTCTCTATATTTTTTGCTCCGTCGCCTACTGTTACTATCGCTTTCACATTCTTGGCAACTAACTCTTTCACTGCGGAGTAATCATTGCCTTTGTCTTTTCCTCCTGCAATGAGAATGATCGGTTCTTTGACGCTTTGTAGTGCATACTTCATTGAATCCACATTCGTTGCTTTGGAATCGTTGTAGTATTTCACGCCATTTAGATCGCGAACAAATTCGATGCGATGCTCAACACCCTTGAAGCTTCGGAGCACATCACGTATCGGCTCGAACTCCACACCCATTGCCCGTACCATGAGTGCCGATGCCATTGCATTCATCAGGTTATGCGGTCCTGGGATGCCGATTTCATCACGATTCATCAATAACTCGCGTTCGCGAGCGATACGGATGATTATGTCATCACCTTGCAAGAATGCACCATTCTTCACCTCTTCTTTAAGTGAGAATCCATAACTACGAATGCTTAGTGTATCTGCGAGTCCGCGTACCACTTCGTCATCGTGATT
>JBKJHR010000190.1:0-8001 GCA_046598695.1 Kapaibacterium sp. (SeqCode) | reverse complement strand
CCTGCACGAAGCGAATCTGCAAAAAGCTCGCGGTAATGCCCCTTGCGTGAGCGAACAAGAGGAGCGAGTATGGTTAGCTTAGAATCCTGTTGATGCGAGTAGATCGTCTGCAATATCTGATCGGAAGTTTGCTTCTCGACGGGGATATTGCATTCGGTGCAGTACTGGGTCCCGAGGCGTGCAAAAAGCAAACGGACGAAGTCGTATATCTCTGTAACAGTGCCGACAGTAGAGCGAGGTGTAGAGCCGATCGTTTTTTGCTCAATTGAGATGGCAGGGGATAGACCTTCAATCACATCCACGTCAGGACGCTCCATCATGTCCAAGAACTGACGGGCATAGGGAGAAAGTGATTCGACGTATCGGCGTTGTCCCTCGGCATAGATCGTATCAAAGGCAAGTGAGGACTTTCCTGAGCCAGAGATGCCTGTAATCACTACAAGCTTCTCACGCGGAATATCAATGTCAACGCCTTTGAGGTTATGGACTCTCGCACCTCTAATCTTAAGGGTGTCGTTGTAGAATATCTCCTGAATTGCCTGTGCCGGAGGAATGCTTGCGCCCTTCTTTTTTGCTTTTTCAGCTATATTTCCTGTCTTCTTCGCCACGAGAAAAGTACCCTATTCAATCAATCAAATTTTGCATAATCAGGATAAAACAGTTCGGAAAAGTGTAAGGTTGCTTTATTCAAAAATGATCGGGGTTAGAGCCAGAGACCATTATCCATCTCGAAGCAAAACCTAACTTGAAGAATTTTGTTGAAACAGGCTGTCGTTGTATGGGGTTGCTATACGGGCAACATTACCAAAGAAGACCTTACCGAACTGCGCGTGCCAAACAATCTACTAGGTATTCAGTATTTATCACCAGCCGAGATCACGCACCTGATCGCTCGCTCTGACGAGTATTTCGGAGAATTACTCTCCCACGCCCCCATGAAGGAGCGAACAATGCTCCGTGGAAGGACGGTTGCCAATCTTTTCTTCGAGAATTCTACCAGAACGCGGACATCATTTGAGCTTGCAGAGCAACGTCTCGGGGCGACCGTCGCCAGCCTTTCCATGCAGACAAGCAGTGTGACCAAAGGCGAATCACTGCTCGATACAGTAAAAGTCATAACGGCAATGAAGGTGGATGCACTTGTTGTGCGTCATCAATCATCGGGTGTGCCGCAGCTTTTGCGCAAGAATCTTCCTGAGCATATTCGCATTATTAATGCGGGCGACGGAGCGCATGAACATCCAACACAGGCATTGCTCGATGCCGCTACGATGATCGAGAAGCTCGGCGATCTGAAAGGAAAACGCATTGCGATCATCGGAGATATACTTCATTCACGTGTTGCACGATCAAACATTCATCTGCTGAAATCTCTCGGAGCGAAGGTAACGCTCGTCGCACCAGAGACACTCATGCCACGATATGCCTCAGAAGTTTTTGGTGTGGCGACACAAACACAAATCGGAGATATACTCTCGAACGTGGATGCCGTTATCACACTTCGGATACAGCTTGAGCGGATGAATAGAGCATTCTTCCCAACACTTCAAGAATTTAGAGAGCGCTACGGCTTAACACCAAAGCGCATCGCAGGTACTCGGATGTACATTATGCATCCGGGACCCATCAATCGCGGCGTAGAGCTTGATGATGAAGCGGCAGACGCAGAACGCTCGTTGATACTTCGTCAGGTGACGCGAGGAGTTGCTATCAGAATGGCAGTACTTGAATGGATATTTAGCTAAGAGAATGGATATATTATTGCAAAATTGTCGAATCGTCAATCCCATCACCAAGCGTGACGAGACGGGCGTTGATATTGAGATCTTAAACGGTATTATCACGAAGATCGGAAAGAGTCTGAAATCGGACGCACCTTCAAAGGATCTGAAGGGTGCGATTGTTGCGCCAGGCTTCTTCGATATGCACGTGCATCTGCGTGAACCAGGGCAAGAATATAAAGAGACTATAGAAACTGGTACGAAAGCCGCCGCCGCAGGTGGCTTCACCGGCATCTGCTGTATGCCGAATACGACCCCTCCGATCTCCGATCCTTTCGTTGTCGGATTCATCAGGGAGAAAGCCAAAGGGAATATCGTTGACGTCGAAATATGCGGTACAATGACAAAGGCTCGTGCCGGAGATGAACTTTCGCCGATGCAGGCACTCTCCGATGCAGGAGTAAAGATGATCTCCGATGATGGCTCGGCAGTTGAGAGCGCGGAAGTGATGCGGCGTGTCTTGGAGTATGCGAAGATGTTCGACTTCCTCTGTACACAACATTGCGAAGAACATTCGATGACAAAAGGAACGTGTATGCACGAAGGGAAGGTCTCAACGAAGCTTGGGCTTCCAGGCTATCCGAGCGTTGCAGAGGATATTATTGTCGGCAGAGATATTTTACTGACAGAGTATGTCGGCGGAGTTCGCTATCATGCGGCACATCTGAGTACAAAAGGCTCAGTAGAGCTTGTTCGCCAAGCAAAGAAAAAAGGGTTGCCCATATCGTGCGAAGTGACACCCCATCATTTCAGTATCACGGATAGTGCCGTTGAAACACATTGGGGTAATGCGAAGATGAATCCGCCGCTTCGTGAAGATGGAGACATTGTTGCGATCATTGAAGGGTTGCGCGATGGGACGATAGATTGTATTTCCACCGACCATGCACCTCATGCAGCGCATGAGAAAGAGACTGACATGTTGAGTGCGGCGTATGGCATTATCGGCTTAGAGTCAGCTATCGGTTTGGGATTAACACAATTAGTCCACACTGGCAGACTATCACTTGCACAATATATTGAGAAATGCTCTGTGAATCCAAGACGATTGATGAAGCTTAATGACATAAAGATCGAAGCAAATGAGAAAGCGAATCTGACGATCATTGACATTGAGAAAAAATGGGAGTTCACGGATGAGGCAATTCATTCGAAATCCCACAATACACCATTTATTACGTATCAATTTACGGGGAAGCCGCTTGGTGTGATCAATAACAACAGCGCATTTTGGCACGAATAAGATATGCATGAGCAGATATGATATTCACATCGCATGCTCGCAGTTGCCGAGGCACATCATGAGTGCCGCGGTACTTCTTTTCATATTCATATCTCTGGCTTCATCATCACTATTCAGCCAAAAGATTTCCAAGACATCCCTTACGACAGAGATCAAGCATATTCAAGGCTTGCTTGCCTCACGTTCGCTAGATTCATTAAAGAATATCTTTTCGGAAGCTCGAATCTTCGTTGATGTAGATAATGTCTCCAACACATATCTTTCGCAAAGTCAAACATTAAGAGTTGTCTCGGATTTTATTACACAGCATTCACCACTCGGATTATCTATCATTACAACGAAAGAATTTGCAATATCCGGAATTGCACTCGGCGGAGTCAAGAGTTTTCGTGGTGAGAAGCCTTCGTTCAAGCTAACGCTTGGTTTTCTCCTAAGTAAAAAGGGAAGTTGGCTTATTAACCGAATCTCTATTAGATAACCGCGCGTATGAAATTATTACCAAATATACAAGCCGTATCGCCGCGCAATGCCTTCCGTAATCTTCGAGATATCTATCAGAGCTTTGTAGCCGAAAAGTCTCGATTTATTCTTCGTCTATTAGGTGCGACGCTAATTCTTGCAATTGCTTGCTTCGTTATTGAACTTGTCTCACCCTCACTTCGTAATGACGAGATGCCCGATAGCTCCATCCTTCAGCAAGATGTGGCACGAACCAAGCTCTATGTGCATAGCGTAGCGAACAGGTTGAGTATGGATAGGGAGAAGATCGCAACAGATTCCGTTATCGTCGGGCTTTTGAAGGACCATTCAACACAGCGTCAGCTCTTTCAACGTTTATTGCGTATTGTAACGCCCCAAGAATCACGAGGACCGGGAACGGAGGCACCTCTTGCAGCATCAAATGTATTTTCAATCTATGATACATCGCGTTCTCTTATCGCATGGACGGATACACCGCCGCTCTCAACCTATATCGATACCGTTCTTACATCTCCTCATTTTCCACTTGAGAAATCGAAGGTATTATATCTTGATCGCGGACAGATTTCCACTCGTCTGATTTCATTCCAAAAGATATTTGATGAGAAGAATGCAACGATTGGCTATGTGGTAGGGCAAAGACTTGTCCAATTGGATCTTTCGGATGTATTTGGCATAGCAAATGGGCTGAAGTATTCCGTGCTCGGCGAAATTGGTCTTACATTGCCCCGCTCATTTTCTCTTGATCTTACAGCTTCGCGCATTCGCCCTTATTTCGATGCGCATCATGGACAAACAAATATCTTCGCTGATAGCACCGAGCCACAATCGTATCTCGGCGTATTGACTGTTCGACCATCACTACAAAGCGATCAGGATTCAGCAACACCAGGTATTGTATCGATCATTCGCGACTTATCTGTCGTTCTGTTCTTGCTCTTTCTTCAATTGCTGCTTGTATCACATTTATTTTTTGGTGAAACATCACCCTTTGCTACTTCTTCGTTGTCGTTCCGCTTAGAAATGCTTGTTGGTCTCCTCCTGCTTTTTCGAGTATTACTGTGGTTAACAAGTGCAGGCTACGTCGTCTTAGCACCGAACATTCGCGATAGTAGTATCTATGGTTTTTCAGGATTGCCATTTTTCACTAATCCTTATGAGTTATTCATATCGGCGCTTTCTGCACTGCTTTTTGCTATCGCCTTTTATCGTATTGTCTTTGAAAATAGAACATACATTCAAAGTGGTGAAGGGAAAATAGAACGGCGAGTAACACAAGTATCAAAAACAATGCTACCATTTGTGATCGGTGGTGGTGTGATCTTCTGCCTTTCGTTGCTGTGGTCGCTGCTTGTGGAGATGATTATCACTAACGGAAATTTTTCATTTATTTTTGCAGGTACAACCTTTCCTGTAGGCGCAGAGCTATGTGCCTTACTCGCCCTACTCTTTTTCTCGGCAAGTTATCTCCTGCTCTTGATTGGCGTTATACTTTTTCTCGTTATTCGTTATACAAGGATACTCCAACAATTTTCGTCGGAAGGAGATCAACGTCTACGAAGATACTATTTCCTTTTCCCTGTATTACTCCTAATGCTTCTGAGCGTTCCTCTTGCGATTATTACTGGGGCTACGTTGGTGTATTGGGTATTTCATTTAGGAATTGCGGGCATCTTCACTGAGATCGTTATTTTCATCAATATCACCGTTACTTCGGAATCAGAGGTTGCAAGTTCGAACGACAAGATACGACAGCTGTCGCGTTCGCCGATCTTGATTCTTTCTGTACTTTCGATGAGTGCGCTATTCATCGCTCCGAGAATTATTGATCTTGAATATGCAAAGCTTAAACTTGATACCGAGCAAGATATCCTTTCGAGGACATCATTTCAACTCAACTCCCTTGCACCCACATTGGAAAGTAGTTTGGCAGATGTGCAGAGCAATACACTTTTCACTCTTCCAGATACTGGCACGGCCAAACAAGATATTCCTTTTTTGTTGTGGCTCTATCTAAAAAAGAATTTTCCGAATACCCGCATCGTCACATCACTCTTTAATAGACAAGGCACGTTTTTATCTGGATATGGTGCAGTACATTTTTTTAGCAAACTTGACAAAGGACAGAAGAATGTTGATTCGGCAAATACTCATTTCCTTGCTGAGTACATCAAACAATATCCAGATACCGGAATATCCACTCCTTCGGTTCATCAGTCTGACGACATACCGAATGCTTCTCTGCCGATTTTTATTGGTATTACGGCTTTACACAAGAAGGATGCTCTAACAAACCACGATTCGACTATCTTTCTCGTTGTTAATGCAAAGAAAGAACTCTTTGCAGAATCGGGGCAACTTTTTAATGATCCTCGTATCAGAATATTCCTGCGCTCGAATGACAATGTCTATTCTTTACAAGACCGAAATGTACTTTCGATCTATAAAGACAATACACTTTTGCAATCCGGCAGACCTGATTATGTTCTTCCGCCGCAATTCTCAGCATCGGAAATAGCTCGTGCAAATAGTGAGAATGGTTTGTGGGTAAGTACGTTTATGCACGGCGAAACATTAGAGACCTATGTGAAGGGTTTTGTACATGATGATGTACCATCGTATTTCGATAATGCCTTGCTTGCCGCTACGATCAAGCCCTATCAATTGTCGGATTATGGTTCGATCTTCCTCTTTATCAATGCGATCGGATTGGGAGCATCGCTAATTCTGATCGGGTTTGTCATATCATTGCGATTGCTTTTTTATGGCAAAGCCAAACTCCGCTTCCGTTTCCGAGATCGTTTGTTTATTATCGTTCTCGCTCTTGCTATTATTCCTCTTGTGCTTGTAACAAATGTAACAAGCTCGATCTTATACGAAAACGGGTCGCGTGAGCAAACGGATAGATCGATAGACCAAACAAATTCTATCTCTGAAAAGCTGACTTCGCTCATTGATGCAGGTGCACCCAGTGAACGTCTGCAAGAAGAAATAGCCGATTTTGCTATGGTCACATCGAAGCATATTGATCTGTATTCTCCGACTGGGATTCTCAGAATTGCTGATAACTATACACTCTATCAGTCACTCTTCATCACACCCCAACTTCCGACTGATGCTATCGTAGAATTGTTTATCAATAAGAAAGATATTTTCTCAACAACCCGTGATCTTGATGATGAGAAGAAATATGTAGTTACGTACAAGCAGATCAAAGATACACATGGAGGAATAAATGGTATTGTTGCTGTTGCCGATGCGGACCAACGAAAGATTCTCAATGCGGATATTTCGCGGACAGTACGATCAATATATGGTGTGTTTTCCTTCGTGAGCTTTATTCTATTGCTTTTTGGTTCGTATATCTCGCATAAATTTGCATCGCCGATCTATAAACTCATTTCCGCAACGGTGCGCGTCGCATCAGGCGAACTTGGTACTTCAGTTGAGATAGACAGGCAAGATGAGATCGGTGAGCTTTCCACAGCGTTCAACCGAATGTCGGCGGAATTGGCAAACAGCCGCGACCGCGTTGCGCAGTCTGAGCGTGAAGGAGCATGGAAAGAAATGGCACGGCAAGTCGCGCATGAGATCAAAAATCCTCTAACGCCGATGAAGCTCTCCGTGCAGCACATGGAGCACGCCTTTGAAAAAGGAGAAGAGAACTTCCCGTCAATCTTTAAGCGTGTCATTCGGACACTATCCGAGCAGATAGATGTCTTGACGCGCATTGCAACAGAATTTGCTCGTTTCGGAGAAATGCCGCGCCGAAAGTATACCTTCACGTCACTCCGCAGGATTGCAGATAGCGCAGTCGCACTGTTCGATTCCGAACGATCACATATTCGATTTGTTATAGATATTCCCGAATTGATGTCGCCAATTTATGCAGACGAAGAAGAATTCAGACGCACACTTGTGAACCTCATTCGTAATTCTATTCAAGCAATTGACGAGTGGGGGACAATCCTTCTTACGGCTGAGGAAAAAGCAGGAATTGTTCATTTGAGTATCACCGATACTGGTGGCGGTATGAGCGAAGAAACGTTGAAGAAGGCATTTGATCCAAATTTCTCTACCAAGACAAGCGGGATGGGCTTAGGTCTTGCAATCGTCAAACGTACAATCACCGATATGAGCGGTACGATCTCCGTAACAAGTGAACATGGGAAGGGGACTACGTTTCATATTGATCTTCCGGCAAAAGAAAAATAAAAGCTGTAGTATATGCACTTTTAGAAGTGCCGTCATCTCTGCAATTATAATTGCAAAGAAGCTGCTTTTAGAATATCTGCTTTGAGCACATCAAGCGGACGTTCCTCAAACATCCTTGCACCCGCTGCGTTGAAATGCCCATTACCACCAAAGACTTGTGCAATTGCCGCGGCTGATTTATCACCTTTTGATCGAAAGCTGATCTTCCAACCCGGTTTTAGCTCAAGGATGAATATGGAAAAGACCACCGAGCCGATCTGCAACGGGGCTTGTACGAAACCA
>JBKJHR010000177.1:0-7284 GCA_046598695.1 Kapaibacterium sp. (SeqCode) | reverse complement strand
AATCCGAAAAAGTGCGATGGATTATAAAGTGTAGAGCCATCGAGCAGAATAAGATTCTGGTCGGGCGAGCCACCACGTACATACAACCCTGATGATATTTCGCTGATAGTCTGTACGCCGGGGATGAGCTGTAAGATACGGAAGAGGTCTTGCTCTCCTGCTTTGGGCAATGAGGCAACTTGCTGCGGATTGATCGTTACACGCGATACCTGAGGAGCTTCGCGCATATCTTTCTGGCGGTCTGTCTGCACAACCACTTCCTGCCCTTGATACTTTGCTTCATTGATGAGAAAGTTCTCCGTGCGGCGTTCGCCAGAGCTAAGACGTATTTGCTTTGCTGTCGGAGTATATCCAACAGATGATACTTCGACGAGAAGGTCTTTATCACTCGGTAAATACAAAGCGAAATACCCACTCTTATTCGTTACGGCACCACGTTTGAGGCTACGGACACGGACAGTAGCACCGATGATCGTCTCACCGGAAGCAGAGTCCTTCACATAACCGGACACGATCGCCTCGCTAGAGTCAGGAATCGCGTAGATCATTTCAGTGCGAGGAGTGGCTGTGCTCGTTTCCGTAGAAAGCAGAAACAGCAATGCACCAAGCCCTAAACAGAGAATACTGCGGAGCAAATTCATGGATGATGTTCTGATGATAAGGTTACAAGTAAAACGCGCTCATATCAAGATAGGAGTACCCTTTCTTGTCCATAACGACGGGTTCATTCGACGGATAAAACAACCACATTCTGCTGATAATATCGGAGAAAAACATAATAGTATATAGTTGGTAGTATAAGTAGTATTGCATATTTAGACCTCTGATCTTGGGATCGATTTTCACGTAGGTGATAAGATCATCGGTCAGCTACCTACTTAAGACGAATAACGCCTGATTTTATTGTAGATAGCCTGCGACAAATTACGGCAGGGGTGGAGGATTGTTACACTTTTTTTTGGATAATTACTATAGTCCAGAGGCTTATTCAGCGGCACCAATACGTACATCAGCCACTTCCTTTGCGGCTCTGCCCTTCTCAAATTTGAGGCGATACGAGCGAACCCATACGGCAATAAGCGGCGCACCAATTGCTGTAGGACCGAGCCATGCCCAAATTCCGATATATTGGGTGAAATTCACGGCGCAAAATGCTGTCGTTGCAGCAATATATGAGGCAAGCATATTTTGCATGTGCTGAATAAACCAGGCGTTCTTCTCACGTTTTGTTGCACGGTAATCCTTGATCGACTGATAGCCACTTATGATCATCATTACTCCGAAAACGCCAAAGAGTATTTTCCCGTCAGTGCCTGCTGAGGTGATCCCTAAAAATAGCATTACTAAACCCATTGCGATGGTAATACCTGATGCAAACCAATCGGCAAAATTAGGCTTTTCGCCTTTTTCGGGACGCTTACGGAAAAGCACCCGATACCCAAAAAAGCAGATATGAAAACTAAAAACGGAAAGACCGAGAAGAAAGTAATTTGGTCGCCACAATGAGACAACCAGTGCACCAACAGCCGCAACGAACATTGCCCAAAGATATACCTTTCCCCAAAGACGATGGGCATTGCCACCTTTATGCACGATCATCGCAACCGGAGCAACAACAAATGCCGTCGAGCCAGCAAGAATATGCATCCAACGAATGACGAGTATTATATCGGGCATAGGAATTATTGAAGAATTGGCAACATTGCCGCTGGTTGCTCGATACCAGAATGCTCCTGATGGCTTACCGAACTTATCACAAGCGGGGTGAGGTCGTAAATGACTTCGCCTCGATCTTGCGAAGTATGCGCTTTCGGTTGTGATTCTTTCACGTCTATTAATTCTGCCAAGAGCGTCGCAGAGTTTGCACTGAGAATCCGAACATTGCGGTATTCGCCAACTTCAGCATCAATGCGCGGGAAGACAACGATCTTATTTGTATCGGTTCTCCCCCTCCACTCACTTGCATTTTTCTTCGAGCGTCCTTCGACAAGGACATTATGCACTTTACCGATCTCCGGTAAATTCTTTATCGCAGCTACTTCATGCTGAATGACGATGATCTCATTCAATCGGCGGCTTTTCTCTTCTTGTGATACGTCATCGGGCAATGTATCATACGCCTTCGTATTGGGGCGAGGCGAGTAATTGAACATATATGCACCCTCATACTCGACCTCACGCATGACTTGCTTGGTCATCTCATGGTCTTCAAGCGTTTCGGAGCAGAAGCCAACAATAATATCTGTTGACATTGCACAATCAGGCATTGCCTTTTTTATCATCTCAATAATGCTCATGTAATGAGCACGAGAATATGTGCGATTCATCAATTGTAGAATTCTATCGGAGCCTGATTGTATTGGCAGGTGAATATACTTGCAGATATTATCATAGCTTGCCATCGTATCGGTAAGTTTCTGATCAAAATCCTGCGGATGGCTTGTTGTATATCGAAGTCTAATATTTGGAACTGCCTTCGCGCAGGCGGCAAGTAGATCGGCAAAATCTCGACCTTCATCTTCAAAAGAGTTAACGTTTTGCCCAAGAAGAGTGATCTCACGAAAGCCCTGTTGCTCAAGTTGCTTGCATTCATCAGCTATTGATTCAACTGTCCGAGACCGCTCTCGTCCCCGCGTAAACGGTACGACACAGAACGTACAAAACTTATCACATCCTCGCATCACAGAAATATATGCAGTAATGCCCTCTGCGCGAAACGGCATGATGTCGTCGTACGTCTCGGTACGGGATAATTTGATGGCAATGCCGCTCTCCCCGGATGAAAGCGCAGAATCTATAATAGCGGGAAGTTTGCGGTATTCATCGGGTCCGATCACCAGATCAACGATGTTATTCTTTGATTTGAGGAGATCCTTACGAAGATGCTCTGCCATACAGCCGAGAACACCCATGAGCATATCTGGTTTACGCTTCTTTACGCCCTTCCAATGGTCAAGTCTATGCCAGATCTTATCTTCAGCATTTTCGCGGATGGCACAGGTATTCATAAATGCCAGATCGGCATCGTCAAGCACGGTTGTGGGCGAATATCCAGCCGAATTCAGCACGGAAAGGACAACTTCCGTATCCGCTACGTTCATCTGGCAGCCGTAGGTCTCGATGTAAACTTTTTTCCCTGACATAATTTTTACCTATAACTTATCAAAGCTGCAAGGCGTTCGCATAAGGGACACTTTGTGGTGCAACGGATCGGTAACGATATCGTATCATGTCATTTCGAGGACGGTTTTAGCCGTCCGTGGCAATACACTTAGATACATCACTCAATCTATGACAAAAAAACTTGCTCTGGCTACAACGCTTTTCGCGCTTGGCATACTCGCTCAGAATTCTTCTGCACAGTATTGGTATAAACTGCAAAAGGCTGACGTAAACGATAGATCTCTTTCGCCGAGCTTCTCGAACGATGAGAAGAAAGTGTTCTATATCGCGCCCAATGCTAGTGGTGTGAAGAACGTCTTTTCAGTTGATCTGAAGGGTGGAGCACCTGTCGAAGTCACGACATCAACCACACCTATCGTCCGTTTGATGCACGTCAACGGGAAACCGATGATCATATATATGAAGGCACTCTCGCCAACTTCAACGGATTACCACATTTTCCGCGCCAACAATAACAATACCGATGAACTCGATCTGACTCCAGATGGCGAAGGCGTTCGTAATGATATTATCGGCTCATCCTTCAACGGCAGATATGTCTACTATTCATCGAACAAGAATAACAAGTCGAAGACAGATTTTTATCGTTACGACATACCCCAAAATTTATCTGAGTTGATCTTCGCTAATGACAAGGACTTCGATCTGATCGCATGGTCGCGTGACCAAAAACGTTTGCTGATGCAAGACCCATCAACAACGCAAGTATGGAATTATGATATTAACTCTACTGACAGAAACCAGCTCTACGTTCCCGTTTCACCTAAGAAAGTAAAACAAGCTATGCTTGCCGCTGATAACAAGCAACTCTATATTCTCGAAACTGACGGCTCGAAGAATGAACTTCGTTCGATGACGATGGCTTCGCTCACAGAAACAGGTGATGTCGTCAAGCCGATAGAATCAGGAATATTAAGTGCAGATATATCCGTCAATGGAAAATACATCATTACAAAAGACGAGTCTCATGCTGTCTTGAAAGATGCCGCTACCCTTGCTGAAGTCTATCGCCCAACCGAGGCGATATTAGATATCCAGACCAATACGAAGGAGACTCTCGTCCTCCAAACTATCTATACAAATGGAGGCAGAGCACTGCAACTCTATGACATTGCGAAGAAAACAACGACGAACCTTGTGATGCTAAAATAGCCTTTCTCATTACTACTCGCAATTCAAGCGGTATTTTCGCAGTCAGAAATACAAACTATGGAAGCTTTTCGCATAATTGGTGGCAAGCCGCTCACGGGAACAGTACGTGTGAGTGGCACAAAAAATCTTATCTCGAAATTGATGGTCGCCTCGACGTTGTCGAGCGAGAAAAGTCATTTCGATAATGCCCCTGTGCATCTCGGCGAAGTCGAGATCACCGAGGATGTGCTTGAATCCATAGGCTCGAAGCTGGAATTGTTCGATACCGATAACGGCTCACTGAGCATTCGTACAGAGAATTTTAATACTTCGACGATTCCTGAGCGATTTGCGATGATAAATCGCATTCCGATCCTGCTCATGGGTCCCTTGCTTCATCGCACAGGTAGTGCATCGGTGCTCATGCCAGGTGGTGATCGTATCGGTCCACGTCCCGTTGATTTTCATATCAACGCCATTCAGAAAATGGGTGCTAAGATCGAATATGCCAATGGCTATTTTACCTGTTCGGCAGACTCATTGCATGGAGCACATATTGAGCTTCCCTTTCCGAGCGTTGGTGCAACGGAAAATATCTTGATGGCTGCTTCTCTTGCAAAGGGAACAACGATCATTTCCAATGCCGCAGTCGAACCGGAGATCATCGAACTCATTAAGTTCTTGCAAAAGATGGGAGCGATCATCTCGCTCGATACCAATCGTCGAATCATCATCGAGGGCGTTGACCGTCTTCGCGGTGCTGAGCATCATGTCATGCCTGACCGTATCGAAGCTGCATCATTTGCTTGTGCGGCAATTGCATCCAAAGGCGATGTCTTCATCAAAGATGCGCAACAATCTTCTATGCTTTCGTTCTTGAATTCCCTTCGCAGAGCGGGAGGAGAATTTGATATTACCAATGATGGCATTCGCTTCTATTATAATGGCAAACTCAAACCACTTGCCGTTGAAACTGACGTTCATCCAGGTTTTATGACCGATTGGCAGCAACCCTGGGTTCTGCTAATGACACAGATCGATGGTCTATCGGTGATTCACGAAACCGTTTATGAGAATCGTTTTGGCTACGTGAAAGAATTACAGAAAATGGGTGCGCACATTCAGCTTTACAATTCATGTCTTGGTGGTGCTGATTGCCGATTCACAACATTAGCACATCCCCATTCCGCTGTTGTTTTTGGTCCGACAAAACTCAAAGGTGCGAATATCAACATCCCTGATCTCCGCGCAGGCTTTGTCTATCTTATTGCCGCTGCTATTGCCGATGGCGAAAGCGTCATTACCGGCATTCATCATGTTGAGCGTGGGTATGAACACATCGAGCAGAAACTCCGAGGATTGGGCGTAAGCGTTGAACGTATTGATACCTAAGATAGATTGTTTCGCGATATTTTTTGTTGTATCTTCATAATTCGTACTCCCTAAAGTACTTTTCACATTATATTAACAGAAGTCCTATCATGGATACAATTAGCGCTAACAATCCCGAAAGTTTTACGACTTATCCCAATGGCAGAGTTTGTGCCATCATCCCACTCGGGATCAATGTCGGGCATGCATACGATGAACTGACAAATACGGGAGTAAGATCAGAGGATATTGAAGTCTATTATGGTAAAAAAGGGGCGGCAGTTATTGATGCTGATGCAGAGCATCACGGTTTGCTCGCAAGCATTGCAAAGGCTTTTCGCGGATATGGCGACGAGGAAAACAAGTCAATGCATATCTATGAGGCGGCGTTAGAAAATGGCGAATACGTCTTTACGATAAAAGTAGATAATACCGACGAAGCCAAAGAACCTGTAAGAAAGATCCTCGCCGATCATTCAGCCAGAGAGATCAACTACTTCGGCACATGGGTCGTCGAAGCAATGGAGACAGTGTAAAACGTTAGGTAGCAGAAATTTACATAACAAAAGCCGACCCTTTGCAGAGTCGGCTTTTTGTTTGTCGTTAATTCATTCAGAATTAAGAACTCATAACCAAGAATTATAGCTTAGTACATTCCGTCCATACCGCCGCCGCCTGGATGTCCGGGCATTGCTGGCATTGGCTCTTTCTTCTCGACGATGGTTGCTTCTGTCGTCAAGAGAAGTGCAGCGACGCTTGCTGCATTTTGCAGAGCAGAGCGTGTGACCTTAGTTGGGTCAATAACGCCGGACTTGAGAAGATCTTCATAGACCTCTGTTGCCGCATTGAAGCCGAAACCATCTTTGAGGTTCTTCACTTCGTTGACAACAACTGATCCTTCGAGACCTGCATTCGCTACGATCTGACGAAGTGGTTCTTCGAGCGAGCGGCGAACGATCTCAACGCCTGTGCGGACGTCATCATTCGTGAGCTTCTTTAAGAACTTGTCATCCAAACCTGAGAGTGCGCGGATAAGCGCTACGCCGCCGCCAGGGACGATTCCCTCTTCGACTGCTGCGCGAGTCGCATGAAGTGCATCTTCAACGCGAGCCTTCTTCTCTTTCATCTCGATCTCTGTTGATGCGCCGATCTTGATAACGGCAACACCACCAGCGAGCTTCGCCAAACGCTCCTGCAATTTCTCGCGATCATAATCAGATGTTGTCTTCTCGACCTGACTCTTGATCTCGTTGATGCGGCGTTTGATGTCGTCCTTCGTGCCTGCACCTTCGACGATCGTCGTGTTATCTTTATCAACGGTGATGCGTGCGGCAGTTCCGAGATATTCGATGGTCGCGCTATCAAGCTTGAATCCTTTTTCTTCGCTGATGACCGTACCACCCGTAAGGACAGCAATATCTTCGAGCATTGCCTTGCGGCGATCACCAAAGCCCGGGGCCTTGACGGCGGCGCTGTTAAACGTGCCACGAATCTTGTTGACAACCAGAGTTGCCAAGGCTTCGCCTTCGACATCTTCGGAGATAATCAACATTGGGCGGCCCGTCTTCATCACGGCTTCGAGCAATGGCAACATCGACT
>JBKJHR010000162.1:0-2839 GCA_046598695.1 Kapaibacterium sp. (SeqCode) | reverse complement strand
ATAAATTGTACAGCATTGCCGTATGCCCCGAGATACAAAATAGCGATCACCATTGCATAATACAGCGACCACCGAAGCCATGCTGCTTTCTTGTACAGTGCTTCGCGCACTGAGCCGTGACGCTGCCATAAGTGAACAGCCTCCATTGCAACGATAGCTCCCAAAGCGATCATTACCTCATCTTTATCAAAACCGAGCGTTTTGACGACGGAAGTGATATAGCGCATATCTCCAGCTACGAGTGCGCGGATGAATGCCCATCCATCATGCCCAATACGATCAATAACGACAATTGCATCCCCCAGATTGTTCGCACGGAAGAATATCCATGCAAAATCAGCGAGAATGAAAACACAAAATACTTGAATGAGCTTCTCAAGCCATTTTATTTTAGAAATTCCAAGAACATTCTTTATTTTCTGCCTTGCGGAAGCAGAAATAATTGAGAAGACGAGGAAGTAGCCATGGAGTGCACCCCATATTACGAACGTCCAGTTCGCGCCATGCCATAAGCCACTTACTAAGAATGTAAAGAATAGATTAAAATACCAACGAGGTATTGTAACCCTGTTTCCACCGAGAGAGATATAGAGGTAATCTCTAAACCACGTTGAAAGAGAAATGTGCCAACGTTTCCAGAACTCTGCGATCGATTTCGAGTAATACGGGCGATTAAAGTTCTTCATGAACTTGAAACCCATCACTTGCGCCGCACCAATGGCAATATCGGAATACCCAGAGAAGTCGCAATAGATCTGGAAGGCAAAGAAGATCGTTGCGATCAACGCTTGGATGCCGTTGTGATCGGAGGGGGAGTTGTAAACTTGTCCGACCATTGGCGCAAGTCTATCCGCGATCACGACTTTCTTAAAAAATCCCCATCCCATTAGTTGCAAACCCTGCGCAACGCGATAATAATCGAATTCATGTTTCTCCCAGAACTGATGAAGCAGATTTTGTGGACGCTCAATTGGTCCTGCGACAAGTTGAGGATAGAACATCACGTAGAGCGAGTAGATACCAAAATGCTTTTCAGGCTTCTGATTCCCACGATAGACTTCTATGACATACGCAAGACTTTGAAACGTATGAAATGACAGACCAATAGGCAATATCATGTGCATCATGCTGACAGGGTAGTCAACCTTCGCCGCGAGAGCTAATGATGCAAAAATATCATTGAAGAAGTTAAAATACTTGAAGATGAATAAAACGAGGCACGTTGAGATGATGCTAATGATCAGTATCCGTTTTCGCCTTTTCCCAGTACTTCGCTCTATGTAGATAGCGGCGAAATAATCTATGAGAATCGTAACAGCAAGAATGAGAATGTAAACCGGGATGAATGCCATATAGAAGTAGCAACTTGCCGCAAGCAGCATTGCCCATCTATATTTATGAGGAAGAAGAAAGTACAGCCCCGTGACGACGGGGAAGAAAATAAGAAATTGAAGTGAGTTGAATAGCATCGGTTATTGAAAGGAGGGCAGGCTATGTGCCTGCCCAGCGATCACAAGATCTCTAACGCTTTTTCAATTCGGGAAATTACCTGATCTTTTCCGATGACTTCAAGCATTTCGAAAAGTCCGGGTCCCATACCAACACCGCTCACAGAAAGACGAAGTGGATGGATAAGTTTTCCTGCGGATATCTCCTTCGCCTCAGCATAGGCACGAACAACCGCCTCTATCGAAGCATGAGTCCATTCGGTAAGAGCCTTGAATTGAGGGAGAAGTTCTGTGAGTCGTTCTTTTGCCTCTGGTGTCCAATTCTTGGCACGGGCTTTCTCTTCGAATTCTGTTGGCGGTGCGAAAAAGTAATTCGAGAAATCAATAAAGTCATTGATCGAGCGTGACCTTTCCTGCATGAGCTTTATCACGCGTGTAAGATATTCATCGCTCACGACGAGACCTCTGTTTATTGCGATAGGACGAACAAGCTCTAATAATGCTTCAGGAGATTTGCTTCGGATATACTCCGAGTTCATCCACTCTAATTTCTCTCGCCCAAATACTGCACCTGCTTTATTGACGTGCGAAAGATCAAATGTTGCGATCATCTGCTCCATCGTGTAGATCTCTTCCGTTGCGGAAGAATTCCATCCGAGGAGGGCAACGAAATTTACAAGGGCATCTGGCAAATATCCCTGCGTCTTAAAATCTTCAACGGCTACATCGCCCTGACGCTTGGATAATTTTGAGCGATCGGGATTCAAGAGCAACGGCAAATGCGCAAATTGCGGCATTGAATCCTGCCAACCGAAAGCACGATAAAGAAGAACGTGCTTCGGTGTTGACGAAAGCCACTCTTCGCCACGAATAACGTGGGTGATCTTCATCATATAATCATCAACGACATTTGCGAGATGATATGTCGGGAAGCCATCAGATTTGAGAAGTACCTGATCGTCAATGGTCTTGGACTCGAACGAAACATCGTCACGAACAATATCCGAGAAGGTGATAGTCTCACCAAGTGGCACTCTAAGGCGGACAACGTGCTTCTCGCCAGCGTCAAGTTTTGCTTTTACTTCCTCTGCTGAGAGATTGCGACAATGACGGTCGTACATAGGTGGTTCGCCGTTTGCCTGCATTCTTTTGCGGACTTCATCAAGTCGTTCGGCAGAGCAGAAGCAAGGGTAAGCGTGACCTGTTGCAATGAGTTTATCAGCATGTTCGCGGTAAAGTGCAGTTCTTTCAGACTGGACATAAGGTCCATACTCTCCGCCCTGCTGAGGACCTTCGTCAAATGTGATCCCAGCCCACTCCATCGTGCGAAGCAAATTCTCTACCGCACCCTCAACGTAGCGAGTCTGGTCGGTATCTTCGATACGCAAAAT
>JBKJHR010000029.1:0-10932 GCA_046598695.1 Kapaibacterium sp. (SeqCode) | reverse complement strand
GTTGATGAATATCCGAACCCGATCGAGTTAAAGGCATTCACATTCCGCCCCAGCCGAGCAAGGATGCTTCTTGGTATGGATGTCCCGAATGCGAAGATGGAGGAGATACTTACCGATCTTCGTATTACGGTTGCTAAAGAGGGCGAAGATTCATGGTTGCTTACTTCTCCTTCATGGCGCGTTGATCTGGAACGCGAAGTTGATGCGGCGGAGGAAATAGTGCGTGTGATCGGATATGACAACATCCCACTTTCTCCAGGCGAGCGCACTCCGTATAATAAAGAGCGGGAGGTATTGCCGATTCGTCCATTCAATGAACTCATTCGGAGCGAACTCATCGCGACAGGTTTTTCAGAATGCGTCTCAGTGCCGATGCTTCCTGCTGATGTCGCCAAGAAGTATCATTCATCTCCCGTTGAGGTGATGAACCCGCTCACGGTTGAGCTTGAACGGATGCGAACAAGCATCATTCCGAATCTCCTTGATATTGCGCGACGCAATGAACGCTTCGGTGCAAAAGGGCAGAGACTATTCGAGATCGGAAATGTCTTCTCCTATGGTGAGAAGAAGCAGAAGGTTGGTAATATTATCGAACGCGCCGAGCTGTGTATTCTCCTGAAAGACGAACTCGAAGCGAAGAATGTTTATAATAGCCGCGAACTCAAGGCTGATATTTACTCGCTTCGTTCATGCGTTGAGCAGATCATCCGTCGCGCAGGGGTACGCGGAGTAACTGTTTCGCAAATGAATGCGGAAGTAGATACTCTCGGCGTCTGGCAGAATATCGGAGCTTATATCGATCGCTCTGAAGCACTAACCTTTTCTCTGGGGAGAAATATCATTGCGATTGCCGGAGTAACGAGTGAGGCAACAACGAAAGAATATGATCTGCGAAGTGGAGCGTATATCGCAATGATAGATTTTGATGCACTTCACTTGCTTGCGCGGAAAGAACGCGAGAAACCGCAAGCAGTAAAAGCCCTGGCAAAGTACCCATCTGTTGAACGTGATGTAGCTATTGTTATGAGCAACGATGTGATGGCGTCACAATTGCTGGACGAAGTTCGCGCTTCGCTTCCGAAAGAACTGATGGAGGATGTTCATCTTTTCGATGAATTCCAATCGAAAGAAATGAAGCAAGCGGGGCAGAGAAGTTTGGGAGTGAGGATGATCTTACGTTCGGATGTAAAGACGCTCGAAGACGAGGAAGTGGAACGCATTGTCGCCGTAGTCGTTACATCGTTGGAGAAAAAATTATCGGCAACATTACGTACCTAAGCTATGCCGGATCTAACACCACGAGAGACTGAATTACTACAAGCCAGAGAACGCCTTGCGCGTTCGTTCGAGCGTTTGCAACGCCTTGTTGCGAATGTGCCCGAACGTTTGAAGCAATACGAAGTACAAACGAAGGAAGCGGAAAGCAGGACGCGGGAGCTGCAAGAGCTTCTTGATCGCGAACGTATTATCACAACGCAACGCATCTCGCTCACAGAGAGCAGTCGTGAAGAGATTCATCTCTTACAATCACGAGTTGATGTGGTTGAAGCAGAACTTGAAGAGACAAAGTCTCGTCTAACACGAAAAGATGAGACGATCGTAGAACTTGAGACGATGCTCGCTGACTTCCGCGCTGAGGTAATGCAGAAGGATGTGAATTATGCAAAACTCGCAGGAGAGCTAACTTCTTCAAAGAACGTCACCGAAGAGGTTCTATCAAAACTTGACGCAATGCAAGATGCCTACAGGATATTGCAGCAACAGTGCTTCCGCTATGAAAGTGAGATTGCACAAATGAATGAGCGTGATAGTGCTATTGCAGTGAGGATGAACGATGCTGAACGCACATCTATCATCGCTGAGATAGACGCGATCATCACAAGTCTTGATACGCTGACAACGACAAACGGAGTACATTCACGACATTAATAGACGGCTATGGCAGAATCAGTAAAGGTAACGATACTTGGCTCCGATTTTTCACTTCGCACGAATGACGAGGCTCTCTTACGTCAGCTTGCGGCAGAGATCGATGCCGACTTGCTTGATCTTCAGCAGAAATTACCAACCCAACCCCCGACGAAACTTGCTATTCTTACCGCACTCAATGCCGCGGAAAAACATGCACATATTCAGTTGAATGAACTCCGTGAATTTGAACGACTCAGCGAAGAGATCGATAACGTCTCTGACGAATTAGAAAAGAATTTGAGCTAACCTTCCCATCATATCCCAACATTCTTCCCAATAAAGCGGAACCCGATGTACGTATATTTTGAGTCTGTCGGTGATGGACGGTTTTGATCGTCATGGAGATTTTCAATTCCGAAGAAGATATTCATTCCTGTCGCTTCACCCGTAAATTCGAGACCCAATTCCAAGCGAGAATCAATCGTCGTTGTCTTGAAAGAATTGTAGGCTGATGCGTTGAATGAGGCACGGGCATACACAATATCTGTCCCCAAAAAATCAAGATGAGCTTTTGCTCCTGCCGAGAATGAAGCATCAAGATGCTCGATGTCTGTATTTCCTCTTGGAATATTGTTAGGGATACGTGTATCTGATGTGATAATATACTTATCAAGCTGTGCCCAAAGATCATAGTGAGAGTAGAGCGGTGATACGAAAATATTGCGCCAGACTGCTCGCGCCATGAGAGAGCCATAGATCAAATTCCTTGATTCGCCAGTACCCACAACGTTATTATCCAAATTATCTATCTCATGTCTGCAACGATGAATATATCCGGCTTGCAATTCTGTTTGATCGAACCGTAAACCATAGACTACTCCTTCTGTCCAGAATATGGCACGAGGGTTGAAGGAAATATCATTGTAGCTATCAGCGAGGACTTCAAAATCACCAAGAAGGGAAAGAGAGGAATTCTCCCATTGCGCAAACTCAATAAATCCGCCAAGTGATATGCCGGTTGCTGAGCGGTCGCCCTCACTCCCGAATGCCCTCGCAAGATTACCCCAGATCCCTTGTTGACGTAGAAATTTCACACCCTTCGTTGAATCGCTCATAACCCGAAATCTTGGAGCAAGAATGAACGAGCGTGACGGGAAGATAGGACCAGCGACGGCAGTGGAGCCTATGAATAGGGCTATCAAGAGTATGAGATATTTCATCTCACAAAATTACAGAGGGAATAGGGGGTAAGATGGAATATGGGAGAATGCTGTAGAAAAGCCGATTCGGAATTTTCGCTCTCTGGTCGTCGTATTTTTGCATTTCTATATTCAATAGCTATCATATACAATGAGCGCCTTAGTAGATAAAAATACAAAACTTATCGTCCAGGGAATCACCGGCGGCGAGGGCACTTTCCACGGTCAGCAGATGATTGAATACGGGACGAACGTCGTTGGCGGCGTTACACCGGGTAAGGGTGGCACTACCCATATCGGTGTGCCGGTCTTCAATACCGTTGCCGATGCAGTTGCAGCTACTGGTGCGAATGCCTCGTGCATTTTCGTCCCACCTCCATTTGCCGCAGATGCTATACTCGAAGCTGAAGCAGCAGGGATCAAGTTGATCGTCTGTATCACCGAAGGCATTCCTGTCAATGACATGATCGGTGTGAAGGAAGTAATGAAGAATTCTGACGCTCGTTTGATCGGTCCGAATTGCCCTGGTGTTATCACCCCGGGTGTCGGCAAGATCGGCATCATGCCTGGCTTCATCCATACTCCCGGACGCATTGGCATTGTCAGCCGTTCAGGAACACTCACGTACGAAGCTGTGAAGCAGATCGGTGATGCGGGGCTTGGACAATCAACAGCAATTGGTATCGGCGGAGACCCCATCATTGGGACCCAGTTCATAGATGCGATCAAGCTATTCCAGAATGATCCTGATACTGATGCCGTCGTAATGATCGGCGAGATCGGTGGCTCGGCAGAAGAAGAAGCTGCTGTCTATATCAGAGATAATTTCAAGAAGCCCGTCGTTGGCTTTATCGCCGGCAGAACAGCACCTCCGGGACGCCGTATGGGACATGCAGGCGCGATCATCTCTGGTGGTAAAGGAACAGCGGATGAGAAGATGAAGACTATGGCAGAATGTGGCATAACCGTCGTCGAAAATCCCGCACTTCTTGGCGAGACCGTCCTGAAAGTACTCGGTAAGAAATAAGAATTGATCCTGATAGGTCGGACTTTTAGTCCGACCAATGCTCTCTTAAAATGACGAATCCCGAACAGATCACTGTTAAAGATTTCCTTGCACACCGCATTGAAAATCCTCAAACGATAGTGATAGATGTTCGTGATGATGAGAATTGGGAAGAGGGGCATATCCCTGGTGCAATCCATATACATAAGACGAAGATCACTGAAGAGATAGCAGCGAAAGTCTCAGATAAAAACGCCGAGATCATCTGCCATTGCGGCGGTGGGCAAAGCGGACCACGTGCGGCAGAGGAACTCCGCGAGATGGGATATGTGAATGCTATTGCTTTGCAAGGTGGCTTTCGCTCATACAAGGCAGGTGGTGGGAAGATAGAAAACTAATTTTTTTAATTATACAACTACAATATCATGGCAATCGAAAAAACACTGTGTATCATTAAGCCTGACGGCGTAAAGTCGGGCAATATCGGTAATATCATAGCTCATATCCAGAAGGAAGGCTTCAAGATACTTGGAATGAAGCTCACACGCCTCTCTGACCGTTCGGCAGGGAAGTTCTATGAAGTCCACAATGAGCGTCCATTCTATGGTGAGCTCGTTAAATTTATGGCATCAGGTGCTTGCGTACCTATTGCTCTTGAAAAAGAGAACGGTATAGCTGAATGGCGTCGCGTCATCGGCTCAACCGACCCAGCAGAAGCAGCTGAAGGCACTATCCGCAAGCTCTACGCAACAAGCAAGGGCGAGAATGCTGTGCATGGCTCTGACTCCGTCGAGAACGGTCTCCGCGAGATAGGTTTCTTCTTCACCGAAGGCGAGTTGGCAAACTTGGCTCTGTAAGCATTTTTGCATCATCAGATTCAAAATCCCCTTTCAATAAAAAAAAGGGGATTTTTTTTGTAACGAAATCACCCCAAAGTGGTCTTTATAGTATATGCTTACCACGTTAGAGCAACGCAGCTCTGAGATAGTACATGAGAATCCATACTGGCAATACCGTAAGGATAGATATACGTATCCGAATGGTGGCGAGGGCGAGTATCACTACGTCCAGACTCCCGGTGCAGTCTTCGTAATTGCTTTAACTGACGATGGTAAGTTCATATTGTTGAAGCAATACCGATACCTTAATCGGCGTGAAGGGGTTGAATTTATTGGTGGAGGAATAAAGAAGGGGCAAGGACCTGAAGAAGCAGCGAAAGCTGAACTTCTCGAGGAAGCAGGTATAACTTCCAACCAACTTCTTCGTATCGGAGAGTTCAACCCGATGAACGGAGTCACCGATGAGATCTGTCACGTCTTCGTCGCAACCGAACTGAGCTTCGGCAAAGCGAAGACGGAAGAATCTGAAGAATTCGAGATGGTGATCGCTTCTGTTGATGATTTTCGAGCGATGATCGCTCGCGGTGATATCTGGGACGGTATGACACTTGCGGCATTCTCGCTGTTTTTGCATTGTTATTCTAGATCGTAATGAAGAAATTGTATATTGTTTTGTCTTTGCTTTTGGCAGTCGTTTGCTTCGCTCAGTCGGGGAAGAATGCTCCTACACCAAAACTAATATTCAAAGAAGGGGCGCTTTATGCTGTCGAGGCGAAAGAAGTCCTGAAGATCACGATGCAATCCTCACAGGTTGAAGATGCTATGGTTGAGCCGAGCACACGAATGTCGAATTACTATTTTACTGAGCGTGTCGAGAAAGTCTATTCTGACGGTTCGGCTGATCTCGCGGCGACGCTTGATTCTTTTACGACAAAAATTTACATTGGGACTGTTGATGAGCGCAACGAGTACTTCCGCTTTAATTCTTCAAGTGATTATGATATTGCCAACCGATTGAAAGATATTAAGGCTTTGCCACGGGCACAGTTCTTAGGGCAGACATTGAAATACACGCTCAGAAATGATGGGCAAGTCCGCTCATTCGAGAATCTTCGCAGCTTTCAAAGCGATGCGATGAGCCGCTCATTTGATTACGACCTTCTCCAAGCAATGCTATCGCTTTCGGATTCACTACGGGTCGGCCAATTACTTGAACAAGGCTTCGGGGCAATCACTGCTGCTGCATCGCCGAAGGGCGAGGCACGTCTCCCATATACGATCACCGAAGTTCATGCCACAAAAAGTATCAAAGCAAAGACGGGTGCGAACGGAGTCATTTCATTCGCAGGAAGTTTGATCGAACCTCCATCGAAGATCGGTTATCTTGAGGGCATGGCATGGTCTATGGAGCTAACGAACTTTACGGGAGGCACATTCGGTGCTATTACCGTAAAGAACGGAATTGTCACAAATGCTACAACGACTGACACGGCATCATTTCTGCTGAATCTCGATACAGAGCGAATTAAAGATGCTGTGCATCGCGTCTTTACCGTCCGACGCAGACCTATTGTGATGTCGCAAGGCACAGTGACGATCAAAGAAACAAAGAGCCATAAAGCTGAGTGGAAGCCACCTGAAGAGAAGATCGACCCTGATGCCATCAACGTTGATGTGAATAGCGGACAGATCACCTATCCGACGCCCAAGCAAGACAGCACGAAGAAATAGATGGAGGATTAACGTTGGTGTAGCCATTCTCCCATTAAACATAAAAAAAAGGTCGGGCTTTTGACCCGACCAAGAGTTTGATTATGCAGTATTAAATTTCGACGTTCTTATTTTTTTACACCCCCAGAAGACTTCTTGATCATTTCACCACCGGGAGTATGTTTGGCTGTTTCATGTTGCTTGCCATCATCCTTCATGGTTGTGGGTGCTTTTGCTACCTTTGAAGCAGTGGCAGTCTTCATTGCTTTCTTGTGGGTATGCTTTTTACCGGTCTTATGCGCAAAGGCATTAGAGACGGCAAAAAGAGCAAGGTTCGCTACAAGTAGAGAAAGTATCGTTTTTTTCATAAAAATAAGTAAAAGTACATTGGTTAATCCTATAGAATATAACACAATGAAGCTGAATTCTGAATCCCGAAAGCTGAGCTGAAATGGCAATATCTTTTTCCATCCTGCCTCAACATACTTTGCCCATCACCTAAGAACATACGTACCCTCTGAAAAACCTTGCCAGACTTGAATCCTTATCACGTAATGATTTGTTCACATATATCTGTATCAACCTTTACTATACTTGGACATTATGACGAAGAGGAGATTGCCCCCGTTCCGCAACGAAACCTATAAAGATTTCTCGCTCCCGAAGGAGCAGAAGCTGATGGAACAAGCACTTGCCGAAGCACGTGGCAAGATGAATAGAGAATATCCCGTTATTATTGGCGGGCATAAGAATTTCACGAACGACTTTATTTTTTCCCGCAACCCTGCTCATCCTACGCAGGTCATTGGCAAATTCTCAAAAGGCACAACTGGCTTGGCACAACGTGCGCTTGAAGCCTCGACAGTTGCATTTCAAACATGGAGCCGCGTTGCGCCCCAATCTCGTGCAGATATTCTCTTCGCCGCTGCTGCGATTATGCGTCGCAGACGCTATGAGATCAATGCGTGGATGATCCTCGAAGTTGGCAAGAATTACCTTGAAGCAGATGCTGATACTGCTGAAGCCATTGATTTTCTCGAATTCTACGCCCGTGAGATGTATCGCCTTTCAGGTAAACTGCCTGTCGTAAAAAATAAAGGCGAAGAAGGATATTTAGAGTATCTTCCGCTTGGCGTTGGGATCATCGTCCCACCGTGGAATTTCCCATTTGCCATTTTGGCAGGGATGGCAAGTGCGGCAATCGTCGCCGGAAATACGATCATCCTCAAGCCATCGAGTGATTCACCGATGATGGGTTGGCTCTTTAATGAGATCATGGAAGAAGCTGGGCTTCCGGCAGGTGTGCTCAATTTCTTTACCGCTCCAGGTGGAGAAGTTGGTGATTATCTCGTCAAAAGTCACCTCACGAGATTCGTCTCGTTTACCGGCTCCAAAGAAATTGGTTTACGTGTCAATCAACTCGCTGCAACTCCACAACCTGGGCAGAAATGGATCAAACGTGTCGTCGCAGAAATGGGTGGCAAAGATGGAATTATCGTCAGTAAAGACGCTGATCTCGATGCTGCCGCTGATGGTATTGTAGCTGCCGCATTCGGATTTCAAGGACAGAAATGCTCTGCGTGTTCACGTGCAATTATTGAGCGTCCCGTCTATGACGAGATGCTTCAGAAGATCAAACTCCGAACCGAAGCACTTGTCGTTGGTGATCCGGCAACAAATGCACAGATCGGACCTGTCGTGAATGACCGTGCGAAGGAAAAGATCTTAGATTATATCAACATAGGGAAGAAAGAAGGCACGTTGCTTACTGGTGGTGCTCACCCAAGCAAAGAAGGACATTACATTAAGCCGACCGTCATTGCAGACGTGAAGCCGAATGCACGTCTTTCGCTCGAAGAGATATTCGGACCTGTTCTTGCACTTATCCCCGTCGAAAATTTCGATGAAGCGATCAGGGTTGCAAACAATACCGAATATGGACTTACTGGAGCTGTCTATACCAAGAACCGTGCAAAGCTCGACCGCGCTTCACGTGATTTCTTTGTTGGCAATCTCTATCTCAACCGCAAATGCACTGGTGCACTTGTCGGTGTAAACCCCTTTGGAGGATTCAACATGAGTGGGACGGACTCAAAAGCAGGAGGACACGATTACCTTCAGCTCTTCTTGCAAGCGCGTGTCGTTGCGGAGAAGTTACTTGGGACACCAAAGAAGAAAAAGAAATCTGTAAAGAAAACGAAAACAAAAACTACTAACGAATAATACAATGTCAACTCCGGTAACACAATGTGGTGACCATCTGGGCGGTAAGCTCGGCGAAATTCTCTTCAACCAGTTCTTGAAACTCGGATGGATCAGAAAATTACCGGGGGATAAAGTATATGCCATTACGCCAAAAGGCGAAAGAGAATTTGGGAAGCTCGGCATTGCCCCTGCGAAGCTCGCACTTGAAGAAGAAGTCGTAGCATAAGCATAAAAGCGGAGGGGGATGAAAAGAAATCAATGAATCTTTCATTTCCTTCACCTTCCCCAGTAATGCTTAGAACCTACATAGACGCGATCAATGACGCACTCCACTACGAGATGGATCGCGACCCTTCGGTGTTCTGCATCGGAGAAGATATTGGTCCTTATGGCGGTGCGTTCAAAGCGACAAAAGGTCTTTACGATACATTCGGTGCCAATCGAATGATAGATACTCCAATTGCTGAAGCAGGACTTATCGGGGCTGCTATTGGAGCGTCATTCTTCGGCTATCGTCCAGTTGCCGAAATGCAGTTTGCTGACTTCATCACCAATGGTTTTAACATGGTCGTCACGGTTGCCGCGACAACTGCCTATCGGTGGAATTTGCCAGTGCCAATCGTTATTAGATGCCCAAGCGGAGGTGGACTAAGTGGTGGACCTTTTCACTCCAAGAACCCAGAAGTATGGTTCGCACATCAACCAGGATTGAAGGTCGTTTGTCCTTCCACTCCCGAAGATGCAAAGGGTTTGCTCATTTCAGCAATACGTGATGATTCGCCAGTGATGTATTTCGAGCATAAACGTCTCTATCGTTCGCTCAAATCTGAGGTGCCCGATGGAGAATATACCGTGCCGCTTGGCAAGGCGAAAACGTGCAGAGAGGGGACAGACATCTCCATTATCACCTATGGCGGCACCACACCCCTTGCAATAGAAGTATCTGATGCATACCGCGCCGCAGGGAAAGCCGAGATCGAAGTAATTGACTTACGTAGCATTGTCCCACTTGATGAAGAAGCAATCCTCGCCTCTGTCCGCAAGACAAATCGTGTCATCGTTCTGCATGAAGATAACCTAACGGCAGGCTTCGGCGCAGAGATCGTCGCTCGTATTACTGAGAAAACATTTGAACATCTTGATGCACCTGTCCTCAGAGTTGCGGCATTCGATTCGCCAGTCCCCTTCGCCCCATCACTCGAGAAGATGATATTACCAAGCAAGAATCAGCTTGAAGCGGCGATAGAGAAAATGCTGAAGTATTGAGCGGTATTATCCCCAAATTTCTGAGGTCACTAAGTTGAGTTCTGGTTACTTCCTACGAGATACTTCAAACAACGCTAAGTCAATAAACTCTACACATCACATCCGTGTTTTATCACACCTATGAGTAATCCAATACAGATACATTCGACGACCGTGATAGGTGTTGTTCGTGATGGCAAGGCTTCGCTTGGCTCTGACGGGCAAGTGACGCTTGGCGCGACCGTAATGAAGGGGAATGCGAAGAAAGTCCGCAAGCTTTATAACGGAAGCATTATTGCAGGGTTTGCAGGTTCGACGAGCGATGCACTTACCCTTTTTGAGAAGTTTGAATCCAAACTTGAAGAATTTCGTGGCAACCTTCCACGTGCCGCAGTGGAGCTTGGTAAAGACTGGCGCAGTGATAAATTTTTGCGCAGGCTCGAAGCAATGCTTGCCGTTGTTGATAAACAATATGCGTTTCTTATTTCAGGCAACGGTGATGTGATCGAGCCGGAAGATGGTATCGTTGCTATCGGCTCCGGCGGACCGTATGCACTTGCTGCGGCACGTGCATTCAAACTCAACAAGGAATTGTCCCCCAGAGAGATCGTCGAAGGCTCACTCAATATCGCCGGAGATATTTGTATTTACACAAATAGGAATTTGACAGTTGAGGAGTTGGGGTGAGAAATTCATCCTATGAATTCATTTTCACAAGATTTTAGGAATTGATATAATGATGTCTGAAGAACTAGAGATAATTGTGACAAAGGAAGAAGTTGTACTTTCTGAGAAGCAGCGCAATTTGACTCCACAT